>JASHTA010000224.1 GCA_030040795.1 Gammaproteobacteria bacterium
CGCTCCCGCTCGTGCCGTGTGTACGCGCCCCATCGAATACATCGGACAGCGGCTAGTCCGTCGGGACGTTCGGAACCTGAAACAGGCACTCGCCGCGACACCGGCCCTGGAAGCGTTCTTGCCGGTCACGGCGCCGGCGAGCATCGAGCCTTATCGCTTCAACGAGTACTACGCCTCCGAGGAGGCCTTCCTCTATGCGCTCGCGGATGCGCTGAAGGTGGAATACGAGACGATCGCCGAAGCAGGCCTTCTCGTGCAGATCGACGACGCCTGGACGGCGGCCCTGTGGGATCGGATCGGCATTCCCATGGGTCTCAGCGCCTACCGGAAGCGATGCCTGAAACGCGCCGAGGCCTTGAACCATGCGCTTGAGGGGATTCCGAGGGAACAAATCCGATACCACATCTGCTGGGGAAGCTGGCACGGGCCGCACGCCCACGATCTCCCGATGGACGACCTCGTCGGCGTGATGCTTGCCGTGAAAGCCGGCGCTTATCTGTTCGAGGCCGCGAACACGAGGCACGAGCACGAGTACCACGTGTGGGAGCGTGTGCGCCCGCCGGATGGAGCGATACTGATTCCCGGAGTCGTGAGTCACGCGACGAACGTGGTCGAGCACCCGCAGCTGGTCTCCGAGCGCATCCAGCGGTTCGCACGACTGGTCGGCCGCGAGAACGTGATTGCAGGCACGGACTGCGGTCTCGGCGGCCGTATTCATCCGGAGCTCGCCTGGGCGAAGCTGCAATCTCTGGTAGAAGGCGCGCGCCTCGCCACGCAGGCGCTCGGCTATCGCTAGCGCCTGACGGACCGATCAGCCCGTGACGCGTTCCGCCGCGCCGGCTCGCCACAGCGGTGCGACGGCCGGCTGGCAAGCCACGAGGTTGCTCTCGAACTCTCGAGTGCACCCGTCCCAGCCGGAGCGCAGCGCGTGCTCGCGGCAAGCTTTCGGATCGAGTGTCAATGCTCGCTCGGCGGCTCTCGCAAGGTCGGTGTCGAGTGCGCCCGTCACTCCGTCCCGAAGCACGTCGATGGGTCCGGTCACGGGGAATGCGGCAACCGGCACACCGCACGCGAGCGCTTCCAGATTCACGAGTCCAAAGGTATCCGTGAGGCTCGGGAAGATGAGCACGTCGGCGGCCGCGATGTGCGCCGCGAGATCCTCTCCGAACCGATATCCCACGAAGACGGCATCGGGGTGCTGCGCTTGCAGGCGGCAGCGCTCCGGACCGTCTCCAACGACGAGTTTCGTGCCCGGCCAGCGCATGCGCAGGAAGGCATCGACGTTCTTCTCGACCGCGACGCGACCCACGTAGGCCGCTATCGGCCGGGGTAAATCGAGGAAGGTCTTCTCTCGCGGCCGAAACAGCTGCGTGTCCACGCCGCGCGGCCAGTGGGCGAGATTGTTGAAGCCGCGTGCGGCAAGCTCCGCCCTCACGCGCTCGGTCCCGACCATGCAGCGCTCCGCCGGCCCGTGAAAGCGCCGCAGCACCGCGTACGACACGCACATCGGCACCGGGAAACGCGAGCTCAGGTAGTGCGGAAACTGCGTGTGATAGGACGTGGTGAATCGCAATCCATGCCTGAGACAGTACCGCCGCGCCGCAAAGCCGAGCGGCCCTTCGGTCGCGATGTGCAGCGCCTGCGGATTGAACGACGCAATGCTGCGGCCGAGCATCCGGTAGGGCAGCACGGCTACCCTGATCTCCGGATAGGTCGGACAAGGCAGCGTATGAAAGTCGCGCGGTGTGATCAGCCGGACCTCGTGTCCGAAGCGCCCGAGCCATGCCGATGTTTGGGCCAGGGTGTTGACGACGCCATTGGTTTGAGGGAACCAAGCGTCCGTAACGATGAGGATTCTCATGCCTTGAAGCCGCGCTTCCCGTCCATGATCGGAACTGCCGACCGCGGTCCCTATCTTCAACGGATCATGTGACGCGGCCGTGAAAGCCTGCGGGGCCGCCGAACGGCAGCGGCCGCTGTCATGTGTTTGTAAGAATTTTGATATATCTGCTCCACGTCGTCATTCGACGGCGATCGACAACGGGGCAAGCCGAATGCAAAGCTTCTTACGGGCGCTGAAGATCCAGCGCTGGGACGATCATCGCTACTACCATCACAGCCGCATCAATCAGTCGCTGCACCTGGTGAGCGCGCTCAGCTTCCTCGCCTCCTACGTCATGGTATTCAGGAGCCCCGCGGCAGCCGCGCTGATCGGCTGGCTCGGCGCCATGGTGAGCCGGCAGGCGGGACACTTCTTCTTCGAGCCGAAGGACTACGACGAGGTCAATCACGCGACGCACCAGCACAAGGAGCGCATCAAGGTCGGCTACAACCTCCGGCGCAAGGTGGTCCTGCTCTCGCTTTGGGGGCTGTCCCCGCTGCTGCTGTGGGCCGCCCCGACGCTGATGGGGATCCTTCGCCGGCCGACCAACGCTGCGGAGTTTCTACGGAACCTCGGTGAGCTGTGGCTCGCTCTCGGCATCGGGGCGCTGCTCTTCCGTACGATACAGCTTGCGTTCCTGAAGGACCTGCGGACGGGGCTCGTGTGGCTCACCAAGATCCTCACGGATCCGTTTCACGACATCATGCTGTATTACCGGGCCCCTCTTTACCTGTTGCGCGGCGAGCTCATCGACCCCATGACGGAGGTCACCCAGCGGGCATGAAGCATCTCGCGGAAGACGCGCCGCTTGATCGCCTTGCTCGTGAGTGTCTCGCTGGTCCACCACCAACCGTCGTGGCGCATCGCCGCGGCTGCCGCCACGAACCGGTCGGCAACCGCGGCGAAGTCCGCGTCCGTGTAATTGAGACTGAATATCAGGCGTCCCGTGCCCACCCAGCTCAGGGCGAGCCCTTCGGCGCGCAGGTAGTACTGCAGCATCCAGTTGTAGCGGGAGGGTTGAAGGTAATCGATGGTCCAGATCGACGAGAGATTCGACACTTGAAGCGGCAATTGGGCCGCACGCAGGCTTTCGTTGAGGGAGCGCGCGCGGCGATTCCACACCTCATCGAGGTCGCGGTAGAGCTCGCGCACGGGCTCGCTCTCCAGCCTACGCAGGAATTCGTGCATCGCCCCCATCACGTACGGGTGCGTATTGAAGGTGCCGCGGGCGAAGCAGACGTCCGCCGGATGATCGTCACGGAATCGCCTCATCAGATCTCGGCGACCGCAAACGACACCGACCGGCAGGCCGCCGCCGAGAGTCTTCCCGTACGTCACCATGTCGGCGCGGACACCGAAGTACTCCTGGGCGCCGCCGGGAGCCAGGCGAAACCCGACGAATACTTCGTCGCAGATCAGGACGATATTCCTCTCGGAGCACACGGCCCGGAGTCTCCTCAACCACTCGGCGTATGCCTCGCGATTGAAGTGCGCGCGGCGCATCCCCGCGATCAGTCCGGAATCGCCGGGCGCGCTGGCGTTCGGATGCAGCGCCTGCAGTGGATTGACGAGCACGCAAGCGATATCCCGGCGCGTGCGCAGCACACGCAGCGAAGCCTCGCTCATGTCCTTCAGGGTATACGTCTCGCGCGCCGTGACGGGATTGCCGACGCCGGGCTGCACGTCCCCCCACCAGCCATGGTACGCACCGCAGAAGCGCACCAGGTGCTTCCGGCCCGTGTGGTAGCGCGCGAGCCGCACCGCTTGCATCACCGCCTCCGTGCCGGACATGTGGAAGGACACCTCGTCGAGCCCCGATATCTCCCGCAGCCGCCGCACGTTGTATGCCGTGATGGGATGATAGGCGCCGAGCACCGGGCCGAGGGCGCGCACGCTCGCGCTGCCGCGCTCGATGCATTCCTTGTAGAAGTCGTAACCGAACAAATTGACGCCGTAGGAGCCCGTCAGGTCGAAGAAGCGGTTGCCGTCGAGATCGGTCACCGTCACGCCGTTCGAGGACTCGAGGAACGCGCCGAGCCGGAGATGCTCGCGCGCGAACCTGCTGAACTGGAAGGGCACCCGGTAGCGGGCGGTGAACTGCAGATCGGAGATCGCCCCTTCGACCTCCGCGGTCAGTCTGTTCGTCTCGCGGTGGCGCTGCGCGAAGAATGCCGCGAGGCGCATGAAGCCGTGCCGACGCTGGGCCGCGACCGCATCCGGTGCGCCCTCGGCGGCGAAGAATCGCGTCTCGTCGTACTCGTAATACGGAACCAGGGATGCGAGCAGCCGCGCGATGCGCGCGTGCCCTCCGAGGGAGCGATGCTTCGCGCGGGACAGAGTGAGTCGCGTTTGCAGCTTCCACAGCAGAACCGCGAGAGCCAGGCCGGCGATGAGATAAGTCGTCATGGGCACGCTCGGGCAGTGAACCGTGCGGCAAATTATTGCCGTTGAGTGACAGTTCGATGACGCTGCGCACGATCCTGGTCAAGATTGCCCAGCAGGAGAACTTGAACTTCCTGCTTGCGAATCGCGTTCCCCGGCGCCTGCTGACGCGGTTCGTCGGCTGGCTGAGCCGCGTCGAGCAGCCGCTCGTTCGGGAGACCTGTCTCGCCCTCTGGCGCCTGTTCTGCGAGCTCGATCTGAGCGATGCGCGAACCACGCGCTTCAACAGCCTGCACGAGTGCTTCACACGCGAGTTGAAGCACGGTGCCCGGCGGATCGAGCCGGACCCGGCGGTGCTCGTGAGCCCGTGCGATGGGATCGTCGGTGCGATGGGGCGGGTCGATGCGGGGTCCGTGCTGCAAGCCAAGGGGTTTCCGTACACGCTGCAAGATCTGCTGTACGACGAGGAGTTCGTTCGAAGCTACCTGCACGGCTCCTACGTCACACTGCGCCTCACGGCCGGCATGTATCACCGCTTTCACGCGCCTTACGACTGCCGCATCGATCAGGTCGTCTATGTCTCCGGTGACACCTGGAACGTGAATCCGATCGCCCTGGAGCGCATCGAGAAGCTATTCTGCAAGAACGAGCGCGCGATCATCCGTTGCAGGCTGCAACCCTCGGATCTCGTCGTGACGCTCGTCCCGGTGGCGGCGATCCTGGTGGCGAGCATCCGGCTGCATTTTCTCGACGTGCGGCTGCACCTCAAGTATCGCGGGCCCCATGTCGTCCACTGCGATGCGATGCTGCACAAGGGGCAGGAGATGGGATGGTTCGAGCACGGCTCGACGATCATCGCCTTCGCTCCCGAGGGCCTCTCTCTCAGCGAGACGCTGCGGCCCGGGTCCCGGATCCGCATGGGCGAGCCGCTTTTCCGCCTCCCGGGGCCCGTCTGACCGGGAGAGCCCGAGCGCCGGGAGTCCATTTCGATTTCTTCCTCTCGTGAGACACATCATGGCAAGCAATGTCCGATCGCGCACCAAAGAGATGTTGCTCTTCGCGGGTAACTTCCTGAGACACCCGATGATGCTCGGCTCGATCATCCCGAGCTCCCGCTATCTCGTCGATCAGGTTCTCGAGACCGTCGCATGGGAACGCGCTCGCGTCATCGTCGAGTATGGCCCGGGCGTCGGCACCTTCACGGGCGAGATCCTGCGCCGGATGCGCTCGGACGCCCAGCTGGTCGCGATCGAGACCAATACGGACTTCGTGCGATTCTTGCGCGCGTCGCTCCCCGACCCGCGGCTGCACGTCGTTCAGGAATCGGCGGCCGAGGTGCAGTCGGTACTGCGGCGGCTCGGTCTGCCTCCGGCGAGCTACATCATTTCGGGGATCCCACTCGGCAGCATGCCCGAGCCCGTGCGCGCCGACATCGCGGGCAAGACTCGCGCGGCACTCGAGCCCGGCGGGGCGTTCCTCGTCTATCAGTTCACGGCGCGTGCGCTACCCTCGCTGCAGCGGACATTCGGCTACGTCGAGCGCAGCTTCGAGCGGCGCAATCTGCCGCCTGCCCAGCTGTTCGTCTGCGCAGCCTAAGCGACCTGCGCTCACGCCGAGTACGCAGACACTATGCGAACAGGCCCATCACGTAGTGGCTGTCCATGTACTCCCGTATCGCCGTGATCTTGCCGCCGTTGACCTCGAACGCCCAGGCGTAGAGGTTCGAGTACGGGCGGCCGTCTTTCAGGTGGCCGGACCCACGGCTCTCCACCATGACGAGCGAGCCGTTCGAGGCGATCGTATCGATGATGACCTTGGGATCGCCCGGAGCGAACAGCCCCCGAACCGGCACCAGAAATTCGTCGATGATGCCTTTGTGGCCCTTGTGCACGCCGGCGCCGGGCACTTCTCGAACCTGCGGCGTCCACGTCGCCTCCTCGTGCAGCAGCGAGCGAACGGTCTGCAGATCGCCGTTGCTCAGCGCGGCGAAGAAACTCAGCACGATGCGCTCGTTGGCGCCCGTCGCGGTTACCATCGGTTACCCCTCCATCCCCGTTCGGCTTGTCCGGACCACCGGGCTGCTCGAGCCTGCTCGAGTCGCCCCCGGCACGGCTCGAGCCGGCCGCGCGACCATTGTAAATGAGCGCGACACCTGCGGCACAATGGCCGCGTGACGACCGTACGAGGCTTCATTCTCCAGGCGAGCTATCGCGTCGAATCCACGGCCGGTGGACGACGCGCCCCGGTCGTGCATCTGTACGGCCGGCTGGAGCACGGCGGTCCGTTCCTCGTGCGCGACGACCGGCAGCGCCCGCACTTCTACGTCCGGGCCGCCGACCTCGGGCGCGCACGGCTCTCTCCCAAACCGGAACAACGGACGGTTGACCGGCGGACGTTCGACGGTGCTCCGGTATGCCGCGTGGAGGTCGACGTTCCCTCCGATGTCCCTCCTCTTCGCGACCGGCTGCACCAAGAGGGTATCGAGACATTCGAGGCCGACGTGCGCTTCGCCGTGAGGTATCTGATCGAGCGCGGCATCCAAGGCGGGTGCGAGATCGAAGGCGATTCCACGAACACCGGCGGCCTCGCGATATTCGACAATCCCGCGCTCCGTCCCATCGGCGTGACGATCGAGCCGCGTGTGCTGTCCTTCGATATCGAAACGGACGCAAAGGGCGAGCGCCTGCTTGCCGTCTCGTTGTTCGCGCCCGGCATCGATGAAGTGCTGATCGTCGACGGCAGCGATCGGCCCATGCCGGAGCGCGCGACTCGTTGCGCCACAGAGCTCGCGGCACTCGATGCTTTCTGCAATCGCATCGCGTCCTACGATCCGGACGTGCTGACCGGCTGGAACATCATCGACTTCGATCTGAGCGTCCTGCAGAGAATCGCGGCGCGCCTGCGTCACCCGCTGACTCTTGGCCGCGATGCGGGCGCGATCCGCCTTCGCAAGGCTGAGGGTTACTTCGGGAGCGGCCAGGCGAGCGTCCCCGGCCGTGTCGTTCTCGACGGGATCGACCTGCTGCGTGGCGCGTTCGTGCGGATGGAGGACTACTCGCTCGACGCGGTGGCGAGGGAAGTTCTCGGCGAAGGCAAGGCCGTCTCGGGAGATGTACGCAACCGCATCGCGGAGATCCTCCACAACTATCGGCACGACCTGCCGGCCTTCGCACTCTACTCCCGCACGGACGCTCGCCTCGCTTACCAGATCGTGGCGAAGCTCAACCTCGTGAGGCTCGCGTTTGCCCGTAGTCAACTGACCGGCATGACGCCCGATCGCGTGGCCGCGAGCATCGCCTCCTTCGACTTTCTGTATCTCTCGGCGCTCGAGCGGTTGCACGTCGTGGCCCCGAGCGTACGAGACAGCGAGTCACGCTCGCAGGAAGCGCAGCAGGGCGGACACGTGCTCGAGCCGTTGACCGGCCTGCACCGCAACGTGTGGGTATTCGACTTCAAAAGCCTGTATCCGAGCCTCATCCGCACGTTCAACATCGATCCGTTGAGCTACGTGCCAAACCCGCCGCCGGCCGCCGATCTCATCCGCACGCCCGCCGGCGCGTTCCGCCGCGAGCCCGCCATTCTCCCTCGCCTGCTCGATGACCTGTTCCGCGAGCGCGAGGCAGCCAAGAAGAGGCGCGATGACGTGGCCGCGCACGCTATCAAGATCCTCATGAACTCGTTCTATGGCGTGCTCGGCACGCCTGCCTGCCGCTTCTTCAATCCGGCGCTCGCCAACTCGATCACCGGCCTCGGCAAGGAGATGCTGCTCTGGTCCAAGCTCTGGTTCGAGGCGGCAGGCTTCGCCGTGCTCTACGGCGACACCGACAGCTTGTTCGTTCGCTCAGTCGAGTCCGCGCCGGAGCGAGCCAGAGAGCAAGCGCGCGAGCTTACCGCCGCTCTCAACGCCGAGCTCACGCGGCACATTGCCGCTCGCTGGGGTGTGCAGAGCCATCTCGAGCTCGAGTTCGAGAAGCTGTACCTGAGATTGTTCCTTCCGCACGCCCGTCACAGCACGCGCGGCGCGAGCAAGCGCTACGCGGGGCTGCTGCGGGAGGCAGGAACGGATACGGTCGAGTTCGTCGGTATGGAGGTCGTGCGCCGCGACTGGACTGCGCTCGCCAAGCGCGTGCAGCGCGAGCTCTATGAGCGGCTCTTCACCGATCGGCCGGTCGATGCGTACCTCGAGGAGGTTGTGAGCCGGGTGCGCAAGGGCGAGCTGGACGAGGAGCTCATCTATCACAAGAATCTACGCAAGGACGCGAGCGACTATACGGCGACCACACCGCCGCACGTCGCGGCCGCGCGCAAATCGAGCGAGCCCCACGGCCGATCGGTGCGGTACGTCGTGACGACCGCCGGCGCGGAGCCGCTCGACAATCGGCAACACCCGATCGACCGCGAGCACTACGTCGCGAAGCAGGTACAACCCGTCGCGGAGCCGGTGCTCGAGGCACTGGGTCTCGACTTCAAGCGCGTGATTGGCGATACGCGGCAGCTCGATCTTTACACGTCGTGACAAAGCGATCCACCGTTCGCAATCAACCCCACCGGCAGGACGCGGCGCCGGCGTTCTTCACCATCGGCCATTCCACCCGATCGCTCCCCGAGCTCATCGAGCTGCTGCGCGATGCGGGCGTCACGCTGCTGGTCGATGTCCGCACGGTGCCGCGCTCGCGGACCCATCCGCAATTCAACGCAGACAGCCTGCCCCAAGCGCTGGCGCCGGCCGGCATCGACTACTGTCACATCGGCGCGCTTGGCGGGCTGCGGCACCGGCGCCGTGACAGTCCTCCCTCCCCCAACGAGTTCTGGGAAAACGCGAGCTTTCGCAACTACGCGGACTACGCCACGAGCGACGAGTTTCGCCACGGTCTCGAGAGCCTGCTCCGCCTCGGCGAAACACACCGCTGTGCCATCATGTGCGCCGAAGCGGTCTGGTGGCGATGCCACCGCCGGATCATCGCCGATTATCTGATCGCGGGCGGCCACGCGGTGACCCACATCATGGGGCCGGGCAAGACCGAGTCCGCACGCCTGACGCCTGCCGCCCGGCCGATGCCGGACGGCACACTCACCTATCCGCGCGGCGCGCCGCCTTTTGGCTGATAGCTTCCGGCGGGCGAACGAAAAGGAATCGCAAGCCGATTCCAGCCGTTGATCGCGACGACGGCGAGCGTGAGATCGACGATCTCCTTCTCGGAGAAATGCTTCTTCAGGTCCGCGTAGAGCGCATCATCTTCGTTCCGCTCCGAGATGCGGGTAACCGCCTCCGTCCAGGCGAGCGCGGCCCGCTCGCGCTCGTTGAAGAACGGCGTCTCGCGCCACGCGGGCAGCGTGTAGAGCCGCTGCTCCGTCTCTCCAGCCGCGCGAGCGTCCTTCGTGTGCATGTCCAGGCAGTAGGCGCAGCCGTTGATCTGAGAGGCGCGGGTCTTCACGAGCTCGAGCAGCGAATGCTCGAGTCCGCAGCCCGACACATAGCGTTCGAGCTGCAACAGGGCGGCGACGCCTTGCGGCGAGGTCTGGTGGTAGTCGAGTCTGGGTGACATCGGTCTCTCCTCGTCGATCGATCATACTCGGGGCGGCATGGAGCTGCATTCCGATGGGCCAGCGACGCTCGCGAGTCGCCGTACGGGGAGGCCGCAACGCTCCCGACGATCTCGCCTTGGTGTAAGCTCGATGCTCGCGCAGCGCGCCCGGACTCCGTAGCGGTGTCGGTGCGTAAAGGGGGGCGAAGTGGTCCGAGCGAGCTTCTTGAATGGGATGCTGTTCGCCGCGTTGCTCTGTCCGGCGGCGGGTCATACCGCGCAAGCGCGATCGCCTTACGTGGAAGAGATCCGCGCAGGGTTGGAAGAGATCTTCGTATTCCGCACGACCCGTACGCAGCACCATACGGTGGCGATGCCGCTCTGCGCATCGGCTCCGTTCCATCCTGTGGACACCGACTATTACGAGCTCTGGTCCATCGGCCTGCGGGCGAGCGACAGCCGAGTGGCCGACACTCACGAGCGCGAAGTGGGCGGATTTACTGCGTGTTTCGGACCGCTGACGCGCGACCGGCCGTTTCCGATGTTTGCTACGGGAAGCGTCGCCCACATTCCATGGACGGGTGTTGGAGAGTGCCTTTTGGTTCAATCGCAGCCGCCGGTACGGACGGCACTCGCATTCACGTGCCATTTGAAGCTGAGTGGGCTTCCTCCTGCTTACGCAGGGGGCTTCGCGGTCTCGAGCACTCTTGCACCCTTCATCAGCAAGACTCAGCCCGCCACCGCGCACGTGCCCGGATATCTCTCGACCTCGGTCGTGGTGATTCGGCTCTGGAAGAAGCCCGATCTGGACCGTGGCACCCATGGGCGGTAAGGTGGCGCTTATCCGCCACCGACACCGGGAACGAACATGAGCGGCTCTACGACACGTCGTCTGTTTCTGAAAAGTTGCGGTGCCCTGGCTGCGGCTCCCTGGGCGACCCGCCTGGTCGCGGCCCCTGCAGCGACGCCCTTACAGTTGCCTCTTCACTTGAGGCAGCTCATCAACCACATCGGTATCTCCGTTGCCGACGTGACGAAGTCGGCAACGTTCTACAGCCATCTGTTCGACGGCTCCAAAATCTCTGGACAGGAGAAGCCCTCGCTGCGCTACATCATCAGCTTCTACCCCGGGGAGATGTCCGTCGGAGACCTGCGGGGAGCGGCGGGAGGCGCACAGACGCAAGCGCTGATCGATCACTTTTGCGTTGCTGCCGAGCCGTACGATCCGGCGGCCTGGCGGGCTCGGCTCGATCAGGAGGGGATTCGGTACTTCGCAGGGGGAAGCTTCGTCGACATCGACAGCATTCCCGTGCAGCTGGTGGGAGGCCGGATCGCCCCACGGCCCAGACCCAGCGGGGCACCTCGCAGGCCTCCGCCGGCGGGTGGTGGCGGGTTCATGCCCATGCCGCCGCTGTATACGGGGCAACCGCTCGTGAAGGCTCACGGCTTCGAGCACGTGATGCTGCACGTCTCCGACCTCGACGCATCCGCGGCGGCCTTCCAGAAGCTCTTCGGCCTCGCTCCGCACCCATCCAGCGCCTCAGAGGTGTTCTTCAACGTCGGCGCCGTGCGGCTCGGGCTGCGTAAAGCCTCCAGCGGCGAGAAGCCGAGCATCGCCTCCTACGCGATCAAGGTCGAGAAGTTCGACCGCTCGCGCGTGGCCGATGGCCTCGAGGCGCTCGGCGCGAAAGTCGAGCCCGCCGAACGCCGCGAGCGGCGGACCGTACTGCGATTCGCGGATCCCGATGGGATCCAATGCGAGCTGTGGGCGGTGTGACTATGGCGCTCGCCGAGTGGCGGTAATGATAAACGCAACCGTAGCCTGTACGATTACTCCGCTCACACGCCCACGTCGACGGTTAACGAGGGATCAAAGTCCGGATTCGGCTCAAACGGTAGATAGCCCCGTGGATTGCAAACTACGCGAGTGCCATTGACGACGTAATCACACGTCACATGGGTGTGCCCGTGGATCCACAGCGCCACAGGCGGTCGGACCAAGTGGGAGAGATCGCTCGCGAAGCAGGGGTTCAGCCGGGAGCCTTCGTACTTTGCGTGAACGCTCCTCCGGTGCGGCAGATGATGCGTCACGACGACTGTCGAACCTTCGAACGGCTTGGTCAGCATCGTCCGAAGCCACTTCAGCTGCCGAAGGTGAATCTCTCTCGTACGCTCGGGCCGGAGCCGCCCTGCCTCACGGCATCCGATGACGTGAAAGTCGTTCATGCCGTCCTCGGCGTCGGCCATCGCCTCGGCAAGCCGACTCGGGCTGGAGCCATATAAGGCAAAGTCGGTCCACAACGTCGCACCAAGGAAGCGCGTTCCGCCGATTAGGATGCTGCGGCGATCCAGTAGATGAACCCCCTCTCTCCGTGCGGTGGCCCTGAGTTCCGCGCGTACGTCCTGAATGACTCCACCGTAAAACTCATGATTACCCGGAACATACACGAGAGGCACCGCGCCAAAACATCGGCGCGCCCACCTGATACCACGCACGCCCACACCGACGTCACCCGCCAGCACCACGACGTCGGCTTCACACACCGGTGGCATCCAGTCGGAAAATTCAAGGTGCAAGTCCGAAAGAATGCGGATCCTCATCGTCGAGCCTCTACTTCCGGCGGCTATCATCCGAACCAGCCGTACATGCGCGGATCGATAGCATTGAATGCTGATGGATATAGCACTATATTATCATTCAAACAGCGCACGGCTACCGCCTTTGTCTCGTGCGTCTTCCTTATTCTCTTATTGCCGAATAATTTCCATGTTCCTTTGCGCAGCTGGCGACATACACGGAGCCATGAATCGTCTGTACGACGACGTCTTGGCTTTCGAGAACGCGTTGCACATCCGCTTCGACTATGTCTTGCACGTAGGGGATTTCGGGATTTGGCCCGACCGATCCCGTATCGACAGGGCCGCGCGCAAGCACGACGGCGCGGGTGACTTTCCGACGTGGCTTCACGCAAGACGTATGGCGCCGCGACGGACCGTGTTCATCAAAGGCAATCACGAAGACTTCGAATGGCTCGATAACCAGTCGACGACCGAAGTGCTGCCGAACCTGATCTATCTACCGAACGGCAGTACAATCGAGCTCACCGGAGCGGGTTCCGAACCTGTTCGGGTGGGAGGGATCGGCGGCTGCCATGGGCCGTCTGATTACGAATGTCGATCGGATCGATTGCAGGGCCGTGGCCGCCGGCATTTCACGAAGGACGAGATCGAGCGACTCGTCGATGGAGCACGTCAGGTCTCTCTCGACATTGTGCTGACGCATGATGCGCCCGGGGGCATTCGGTTCCGGAGGCACCAAGGCGGCGAGTTCGTGAGCGAGGCCACCGGGCTCGCCGAGCTTCTGACTCGCGTTCGGCCCCGCGTGTGCTTCTTCGGACACCACCACACCCGTGTGCGCGGCGAAATTGCGGGTGTACTCTGCATTGGCCTCAATAAGGTGACCTGCCCGGGAAATCTCATTGCAATTGAATTCGGGTCGCCTACTTCGCGCTGGTCGATCGTGGGCGAGTGGCCACTCACATCCTCAACTACAGCCCCAGGTCGCTGAGTCCCGGGTGATCGTCCGGACGCCGCCCGAGCGGCCACCGAAACTTGCGCTCCGACTCCTTGATGGGCACGTCGTTGATGCTCGCGTGCCGGCGCTTCATCAACCCGTCCTCGCCGAACTCCCAGTTCTCGTTCCCGTATGACCGGAACCAGTTGCCGGAATCGTCGTGCCACTCATACGCGAATCGCACCGCAATCCGATCGCCCTCGAAGGCCCAGAGTTCCTTGATGAGGCGATAGTCGAGCTCCTTCGCCCATTTGCGCTCGAGGAAGGCCCGAGCTTCCTCGCGGCCGTTCAGAAACTCCGCGCGATTCCTCCACCGCGTATCGGGCGAGTAGACGAGCGCGACCCGCGACGGATCGCGCGAATTCCATCCGTCCTCGGCCTGCCGGATCTTCTGAATGGCGGTCTCGCGCGTGAACGGAGGCAGCGGCGGACGGATTTCCGGATTGGCCATGGCGGGCTCCTGCGGGTACGTACGCTCGAATTGTGAACCAACCGCCCGGCGGTGGCACTGCAGCCCCTCCTTGCGACATTCGCGCTGGACCACCCGTGGAAGTCGAGTGGCGCGCGACGGTACTGAGGGTACAATTGTCGGCTGCGCCTCGCGGAGAGAAGCTCGCCGGGCTCCACGTCGATGCCGCACTCCACGTTGATGGGGGGAAGTCATGATCAAGCGTGCAATTGAGCCGATCGCGATGGCGGTGAGCTTGGCGCTCCTCGCTTGCGGATGCAGCCGCGGACCGCAAGGGAGCGCATCGCCCACGGCATCCACGGCCGCAAAGTCCGCGACGGTGTCCGCTTCCTCGACGGCAGCGGGCACGGCGGCGGCCGGTGCGACGGCACCCGCTGCCCCGGCGAAGCCGGCTCCCTTCGAGCTGAGCGATCAATACAACCCTTGCACCGATTTCTACGACTACGTCAACGCCAAGTGGACCGCCGGCCACCCCATTCCCTCCGATCACTCGAGCTGGGGCGCCTTCGACGAATTGCAGGAGAAGAGCCTGCAAGAGCAGCGCCAGATCGTCGAGGCCGCGGCCCAGAGCGCGGAACGCGAGCAGCCGGGATCGATCGAGCAGAAGCTCGGGTGGCTGTATGCCTCGGGCATGGATACGGCTGCCATCGACAAGGCCGGCTTCGACCCGATCAAACCCCAGCTCGATGCCATCGCGAAGCTCACGCGCGCCGACATCCCAGGCTTCATCGGCAAGCGGTTCAACGAAGGCGACTCGTACCTCTTCGCGTTCGCGTCGGCAGCCGACTTTCACAATGCCCAGATGCAGATCGGCTTCGTGGATCAGGCAGGCCTCGGGCTGCCGACTCGCGATTACTACCTCGAGCCCCAGTATGCGAATCTGCGCAAGACGTATGTGGCGTATGTTGCCAAGTCGCTCGAGCTGACGGGCGTCTCCGACGCCGATGCCGCGAAACAGGCCGGCGAGGTTCTCGCGTTCGAGACAGCGCTCGCGCGCAGCTC
>JASHTA010000225.1 GCA_030040795.1 Gammaproteobacteria bacterium
ACGGGCTCGTGATGTCGTTCGCGTTCTTCGAGCACCGGGGCGTGCTCAAGACGCTGCACCTCACGAACGGCATGACGGTTCCCTCGCCCGTCAGGGCGCCGCTCACCTTGGAGATCTCCGAGCTCTTCCAGATTCACGGCGGCAAGCTCGACCAGATCGAGGCGGTCATCAACGCCGTCCCCTACGGCATGAAGTCCGCCGTGTGGGACTATCCACACGTCGAGGAGGCGCCGGACGCGAACGTCGCGGTGAGCGGACGATGAAAGTGCTCGGCGCGGCGAGCATGGTCGCCGCTCTCTCGGTAGGCGTTGCCGCGTACTCGCTGGCCGCGACGACAGCCGACTCGTCGGCGCACGCGCCGAGTTGCGACCGGTCCTGTCTCGTGGGCCTCGCAGACCAGTATCTTCAGAGCCTCGTCGCGCACGACGCGCGGCGCCTCCCGCTCGCCCGAGGCGTGCGCTACACCGAGAACGGGCAGGCGCTTGCCTTGGACGATGGCCTATGGGGCACGGCCACCGAGCTCGGCAAGTATCGCAACGAGTTCGAGGATCCGGCTGACGGGCAGGTCATCGTCTTCACCGTACTGCACGAGCACGCCTACGTCGATCTCATCGCAACGCGGCTTCGTGTGCAACGCGGGAAAATCTCGCAGATCGAGACCATCGTCTCCCGGCCGAGCCTGACGATCGGGGCCCAAGCCTCGGCGCCCGCAGCGCGCGGCCCGCAGGCGCTCGAGGAGCGTGGCGAGCCCGATCCGCTCTGGAGCGCCGACGTGCCGCCCGGTGAGCGCATGTCGCGCACCGAGCTTGCGAAGGTCGCGAACCAGTACTTCACCGGCATGGAGAACAATGACGGCCACGGCGTCTATCCCTTTACGGACGATTGCTACCGGCTCGAGAACGGGATCCGCACGACCGGGAACGCCTCGCTCAGGCTCGGTGCCGCATCGAGCGCCGCGGGGGTGAACTACGCCTCGCTCGGGTGCAAGGCGCAGTTCCAGATGGGCTTCCTGCACGTCGTGAGCCGCATCCGTGACCGGCGTTTCCTCGTGATCGATCCCGAGCGGGGCATCGCCGTGGCGTTCGGCTTCTTCGACCACAACGCCCAGCTGCGCTCGTTCAAGCTCGCGAACGGCAAGACGGTACCCAACGGGCTCAACGGCCCGATCACCTGGGAGCTGTGCGAAGCGTTCAAGATCGAGCACGGCCTCATCCGGCGGGTGGAGGCGGTGCTCACGCAGTCGCCCTACGGCATGAAGCCCAACTGGCCCGAGACCGGCCTCGGCTACGACCCCCGGTGGGGCCCGCGGTAAAGGCAGCCCAAACCCCGCGTGGTCGCTTCCACCCACCGGCCTTTACGGGCTCGAGGGCACCGGTGTACAACCTCGTGCGCGTCAGCTGACGCGCCCCAAGGACCCATTCATGAACGGCGACATCAACCTGCTCGGCTCCTACTGGACTCTCGCGGTCGGCGCGGAGCCGCATTCCGACCACGAGTACAGCACCGTCAGCTTCCAGGAACGCGTGCAGAAGGCGGCGAAGGCCGGCTTCACCGGCATCGGCATCTGGCACGCCGACCTGGACCACACGCTCGAGAAGCACTCGCTGAAGGACATGCGCCGCATTCTCGACGATAACGGGATCCAGCACGTCGAGCTCGAGTTCCTCACCGATTGGTTCCTCGACGGCGAAGAGAAGAAGCGCTCCGACGCCCAGAAGCAGAAGCTCTTCAAGGCGGCCGAGCAGTTGAGGGCCCGTGCCGTGAAGGTCGGAGACTTCACCCGCCGGCCCGTCCCCATGCCGAAGCTGATCGACGCCTTCGCGACGCTGTGCAAGGAGGCGGAGAGCTACGGCACGAAAATCGCCTACGAGATGATGCCCTTTTGCATCATCGACTCGCTCGAGTCGGCGAGAGCCCTTACCGAAGGGGCCGGCGCCAAGAACGGCGGCATCTTCTTCGACCTCTGGCACCTCGTGAAGATCGGCATCACGCCCGAGGCGGTCGGCCGCTTCCCGGCGCAGTACCGCGTCGGAGTCGAGCTCAACGATGGGTTCTCCAAGGCGCATTCGATGCCCGATCAGCACATCGAGACGACGCAGCACCGCCAGCTCTGCGGGGACGGCGAGTTCGACGTGAAGGCCTACGTCGAGGCGCTGCGCAAGGCCGGCTGGACGGGACCGTGGGGCATCGAGGTGCTGAACAAGGACTTGCGCTGGAAGCCCATCGACGAGGTTTGCAAGCGCTCCTTCGATACGACGATCGCCCAGTTCCGCCGGTAAGCTCACGGCCGGCTCTCCAGCGTTCCGAGGAAAAGCAATATGTCCACCACAGAGCCCACCAAAGACCAGCTTCTCGCGCTGTATGAGCGCATGCTCCTCATCCGCCGGATGGAGGAGCGCCTGCGCGCCGATGCGGCGGCGGGCAAACTCCCCGGTGCGGTCCACCTCTACATCGGCCAGGAGGCCATAGCGACCGGTGTCTGTGCCCGGTTGAGGGAGACGGATCTCATCACCAGCACCCATCGCGGCCACGGGCACTTCCTCGCGAAGGGCGGCGATCCCAAGGCGATGATGGCGGAGATCTGGGCCAAGCGCACCGGCATCTGCAAGGGCATGGGAGGCTCGATGCACGTTGCGGACTTCTCGAAGGGCATCCTCGGAGCGAACGGCATCGTCGGCGGCGGATTCGCCATCGCGACCGGTGCCGCGCTCGCTTGCAAGCTCACGCACGACACGCGGGTCTCCGTCGCATTCTTCGGCGACGGCGCCGCCAACCAGGGCGTGTTCATGGAATGCTTGAATGTGAGCAGCCTCTGGA
>JASHTA010000226.1 GCA_030040795.1 Gammaproteobacteria bacterium
CGACCCCGGCATCTGGGCGGGCGGGATGCGGATCCGGCATGGACATCCTGTCTTTATAGGGGTCGCTAAACGCCAACACAAGAGCCTCTTGGCACTGGAAAATGCCGCATGGGAAACAGATTACAAAACAATTGCTTGAGAGCCAAAGCACGGCGCTCGTATGATGGCGCGCGGCCGCCCTCGGCCGCCTGAGGATCGACCCTCGCTCCGATGAATGCCGTAAGATCCTGGCTCGACACGATGGCCGCGACCGATCAGTGGCAGAGCACATTGCGAGCCCGCGCCCCGCAGGTCGCGGTGTGGGTGCTCGCCATCGCGCTCGGCGTTCAGGCGGCCGTCATCGTGACGCGCTGGGCCAGTCCGGACGCGACGGCCGTCACAGCCGTTGCCCAGCCGACGGTCGCGGCGCAGCAGCCGATCGATGTCGCCAATATCGCCGGCCAGCACCTGTTCGGTGCGGCTCCGGCCCTCGCGGGGAATGCATCGGGCGCACCCAGAACCACTCTCGCGCTCGTGCTGACGGGGACCATCCCCGCCAATCATCCCGAGGAGGGGCTCGCGATCCTTGGCGCGACGCCGGCCGCGGCAAAAGTGTATGCGGTTGGCGACAACGTGCCGGGCGGAGCTCGTCTGCATGCCGTCTATGACGACAGCGTCCTGCTCGACCGGGGCGGCGACCGCCTCGAGTCGCTCATGCTGGTTCGCGTCTCGCCGACCGCGCAGGGCAATCTCGGCCCCGCGACGGCTCCGGTGCAGCAGGTCGTCGCGCGCGTTCGCGAGCTCATGAACGAGGACCCCGGTGCACTCGAGAACATCATCCGTCCGCAGCCCGTCTTCTCCGGCGGGAAGCTTCAGGGCTACCGCGTCTATCCCGGGCCCAACACCCGTGCGTTCGCGGTTCTCGGCCTGCGGCCCGGCGACCTCGTGACCGCCATCGACGACACGCCGCTCGACAACCCGTCGCAGAGCGAGGAGATATTCCGCACGCTCGGCTCCTCGAGCGAGGCGCACGTCACAGTCGAGCGCAACGGCCAGCAGCAAGATCTTACATTGAACATGGCAGAGATCGCCTCGGAAGCCGGCGATCTCACGGGCGAGCAGAAGGGAGCCGGCGGCGCAGGCCAGACCGCTCCCCAGGGTCCGGCCGGATCGCCGGGCCGCTTCTAGCAGGCGTGCTTCAAGTACCGCGGGGGCTTCGATGAGATCATACGGACATTGGATTCGCCTCTGCCGCGCGTGCGGCGGAGCCGGTCTCGGCTGCGCTGCCGCGCTCGCCCTTACAGCCGCGGTCGCTTCCGCCCAGTCGGGCGGCCTGCGCATCACGCCGCACTTCGAGAACGACGACATCATCCAGGTGGCCCGCGCGGTGCAGATGGTCACCCACAAGGACTTCGTCCTCGACCCGCGCGTGCGCGCGCAGGTGACGATGCTGTCCTCCACTCCGATCTCGCCGGAGGCGTTCTACCAGGAATTTCTCGCGATCCTGCAGGTCCACGGCTTCATCGCGGTGCCGGACGGCAACGTCATCAAGATCATGCCGGACGCCGAGGAGCGGTTCGAGCCCGGCTTGGTGCTTCCCTCGCAGGTGAGCGCCTCCTCGGACGAGATCGTGACGCAGGTCGTGCAGGTGAAGAACGTGAGCGCGGCGCAGCTCGTGCCGGTGCTGCGTCCGCTCGTGCCGAACCAGGCCGATCTCGCCGCTTATCCCCCGGCGAACATCCTCATCATCTCGGACCGCGCGGCCAACGTGAGCCGCCTGATGCGGATCATCGCCCGCATCGACGAGAGCAATACCTCGGACATCGACGTGATCCCGCTGCAGAACGCATCGGCGAGCCAGGTCGCGCGCGTCGTGAGCTCTCTGTATGAGGGCCAGACCCCGAACGAGATCGGCGGCATGCCCCTCAAGCTCGTCGCCGACGAGCGATCCAACAGCATCCTGCTGAGCGGCGATGCGAATGCGCGCCTGCGCGCCAAGGCGATCATCGCCCATCTCGACACGCCCTCCGCCTACGGCGGTAACACGCAGGTGATTTACCTGCGCTACGAGGACGCGACGAAGCTCGCGCCGAAGCTCAAGGAGCAGATCGAGGGTATGGAGCAGGAGGCGGCGGCCCGCAAGGGCAGCGCGTCCTCGGGATCGTCGGCGGAGAACGAGGCGCAGATCTGGCCCGACGAGCAGAACAACGCCCTCGTCGTCACCGCGCCGCCCAAGACGATGAGCGAGATCCGCTCGATCATCGAGCAGCTCGACATCCGCCGGGCGCAGGTGCTCGTGCAAGCGATCATCGTGGACGTGGATTTCGACAAGTCCACGGAGCTCGGCGTGAACTGGGCCGTCTACTCGAACGGCTCGACCATACCCGGGGCGACGTTCCTCACGCCGGTCGGCGGCGCGAGCCTCGTCGATCTCGCCGACTCGATCATCAACCCCGCCAATCTGCCCTCGACGGGTCTCGTGAACGGCACCACCGTCGCGCTCGGGCGCATCGCGAAGACCGGCATCAGCTTCGCCGCGATGCTGCGCGCCCTGCAGAGCAGCGACGATTCGGACATCATCGCGACGCCGTCCACGGTCACGATGGACCACCAGGAAGCGAAGCTCGAGGTGGCCGAGCAAGTTCCGTTCGTCACCGGCCAGTACACGAACGCGAGCACGGTGACGAACGGGACCGTCACTCCGTTCCAGACGATCCAGAATGAAGAGGTGGGAACGATCCTCAAGATCACGCCGAGCATCAACGAGAACGACAGGATCATTCTCAAGATCGACATAGAGAGCTCGAGCGTCATCCCGACGAGTACATTGGAGGCCGAGGGCCAGGCGGGAAGCACGGTGAACCCCACGACGCAAAAGCGCACGGTGAGCACTCAAGTGCTGATCGAGAACGGCGGCATTCTGGTGATCGGCGGCCTCATCAGCAACGAGTACGACCGCAACACGACCGGCGTGCCGCTGCTCTCCCACATCCCTCTCCTCGGGCAGCTGTTCCAGGACCGGCAGGGCGCCATCCAGAAGAAAGACATGATGATCTTCCTGCGGGCGCAGATCCTGCGCGACGGCACGGAGGCGGGCACCGTGACGGACCGGGAGTACGACTTCATGCGCAAGGAACAGAAGTCGGTCGGCGGGAAGGAGCTGATCCCGCTCGTGCCTGGAGCCAACTCCTCGGTGCTGCCGGCGCCGCAGAAAGGTGCGACGCCCTCGAACTTCGTCGGCTGCTGCGACATCGCGCCGATTCCGGCTCCCCCGCCCAAGGGCTCAACGCCTCCGGCGGCCGTGACTCCCGAGCAAAAGGAGCACGCGGCTACGCAGCCGGCTCCGCCCAGCCCCCCATCGCAGGCCGCGCCTGCGGGGAACCCGCAATGAACGATTCCGCTCGCGCAGGATCGGCGGCTACCGCAGGACCGGGGTTCGCCGCTGCGCGTGCGGCACCCGCCGGTGCGGCACCGGCGGCGGCGATGGAGCGGCGCCTGTCGTTCGCCTACGCCAAGCGCCACGGCGTGCTGGTGAAACACGTCGCCGCGGGCCATGCGGAGTGCGCCTACCGGGCCGGCGCCTCGCCGCTTGCGCTCGCGGAGGTGCGCCGCTTCCTCGGAATGCCGCTCAAGATCGAGCGGGTCGATGAGTCCACCTTCGATGCGATGCTGCGGCAGGCCTACGAGGCGGGCCCCGATGCGATGCAGGCCGTCGGGGGATTCGAGGACACGACGGACCTCGCCCACCTCGCGCAGGATCTGCCCGAGCAGGCGGACCTGCTCGAGAGCGAGGACGACGCGCCGATCATCCGTCTCATCAACGCCGTGTTCACCCAGGCGATCAAGGAGAACGCCTCGGACATCCATATCGAGCCCTTCGAGAACCGCCTCGTCGTCCGCTTCCGCATCGACGGCGTGCTGCGCGAGGTGCTGCAGTCGAAACGCGCCGTGGCCCCGCTCGTCGTCTCGCGCATCAAGGTCATGTCGAAGCTCGACATCGCGGAGAAGCGCCTGCCGCAGGACGGCCGCATCAGCCTGCGCGTGGCGGGCCGCGCCGTGGATGTGCGCGTCTCGACCATTCCCTCGAGCCACGGGGAACGGACGGTGCTGCGTCTCCTCGACAAGCAGCCGGGTCGCTTCGACCTGGGCGCGCTCGGCATGGACCCGACGACCGAGCAGCGTCTCGATGAGCTGATCCACAAGCCGCACGGCATTCTGCTCGTCACCGGCCCCACCGGCTCGGGCAAGACCACGACGCTCTATGCCGCGCTCGAGCGCCTCAACGATCGCACCCGCAACATCATGACGGTGGAGGAGCCCATCGAGTACTACATCGACGGAATCGGGCAGACGCAGGTGAACACCAAGGTCGACCTGACGTTCGCGCGGGGACTGCGCGCCATCCTGCGCCAGGACCCGGATGTGGTGCTGGTCGGGGAGATCCGCGATCTCGAGACGGCGCAGATCGCGATCCAAGCGAGCCTCACCGGCCACCTCGTCATGTCGACTCTGCATACGAACACCGCGGTGGGCGCCATCACGCGCCTGCGCGACATGGGTATCGAGCCCTTTCTGCTCTCCTCGAGCCTCATCGGCGTGCTCGCCCAGCGGCTCGTGCGGGTGCTCAATCCCGACACCAAGCAGCCGTTCACGGCCGGCGAGCACGAGCGCAGGCTCTTGGGGCTGCGCCCCGGCGATCCGTCGCCGACGCTGCATCGCCCGGGGCCCGACGATGCGAACGGCTACCGGGGACGCACCGGGATCTACGAGCTCGTCATCGTCGACGACACCCTGCGAACGATGATTCACGACACGACCGCGGAACACGAGATCGAGCGCTACGCGCGCACCATGACGCCCTCCATCCGCGACGATGCGCTCGCGAGGGTGCTGCGCGGCGAAACGACGCTCGAGGAAGTCCTGCGGGTCACACGCGAGGACTGAGCACGGCGCGACGCCGATGGGTGCTTTCGAATATA
>JASHTA010000227.1 GCA_030040795.1 Gammaproteobacteria bacterium
TGTCGCCTCGAAGCATGCCCGTTCGCGCCGAGTCCGCTCGGCCGGGCAGCGGAGCCCGAGGAGATGGCCGGCACGGTGCTGCACCTGTGTTCCGACGCCGCGACGTTCGCGATCGGCCAGATCGCCGTCGTGGACGGCGGCCAAACCGTGCGCTGAGCGCGGCATGGCGCGGCGCGGTGTGTGGCGCGGCGCGGCGCGGCGTATGGACCGAAGCGCGCGAGGGATAGTGCCCTAGCCGCGAGGCTCGTGAACGGACTTGCCCGCGTACGCGAGAACTTCTCGCAGCTCGCCGAGGATGCGGTGGGGCCGTCGCGGCTCGGGTTGACTGAGCCAGTCCTCGCGCTTCGTCATGCCCGTCGTCACCGCAAGCGCCGTCGCGCCCCCGCGCCGCGCCATGATGATCTCGACGATCGGATCGTCTCCGACGACGCCGACCGAGCGCATGGGCAGTCCCAGCCTCTTGGCGACAAATCTCAAGGCATGGAGCGAAGGCTTGCCGGTCAGAATCGCGCGCGCCTTGGTGAGACGCCGGATCGCACCCGAGATCGTGAACGAATAGCCGATCGTCCGCCCGTGCTTGGTCGCGAAGAACGGCACGTCGGACGCGACGTACAGCTTCGCGCCGCCCCACACGGCGTGGCATGCGGCCTCGATGTCCTTCATGCAGCAGTCGGGATGCCAGCCGACGTACACGGCATCCACTTCGCTCGCGCGGGGCTCGCCCGGATGCGTGGTCTCGATTCCCGCCTCGGCCAGCGCGTGGCCGACTCCCGGTGTCCCCAGGATGAGCGCCCGTTTGATTCCCCGCCGGATCATATGATCGGCGGTGATGCTGGAGGGAGTGAGCATCTGACGGTCCTCGACCGGCAGGCCGAGCTTTCTCAGCTTCGCGGCCTGCTCCGCGGGCGGATAGGCGCTGCCGTTGGTGAGCAGCACGAACGGGACGCTCCGCTCCTTGAGCGCAGAGAGCGTCTCGATGGCGCCGGGCAACAGCTCGTAGCCCCCGAGCGAGCGGTCGCTGAGCAACAGCGTGCCGTCCACGTCGAACATGAAGCCGGCAATGGCCGGCGGGGCCTCGAGCGGATTCGCGCGAACGACGGCAGCCATCACGCCTGCACCGGGTCCGCCGACCCAGCGCGCCGCAGCTCCAGACGGAACCCCGCCTTCTGCACGCTGGCGTGAGCGAGATCCTTGCGAGCGGTCAATTTGCGCAGCAGTTCCAACACAGGCTTGGCGGACGGATCGTAGTGGCGCGCAGCCGGTCCGGCCGCAACCATTGCATCGACCTGTCCCGCGGGCATCGTCGCGCGAAGCAGCAGCTCCTCGTCGGAAAGCTGAGGACCCAGCCGCTTCCTCAGCTCCGCGATCGACGCCATAGGCGGCTCCGCTTTCAGCTCGCGCGTGCGCGGCAGGGATTCGATCCGGCTCATCACCTCGGGCGCGATCGGGACGTTCGGCTTGCCGAAGCGGCCGAGCGCGTACCGGATGACCTCATCCGGGATCACGGCGTAGCGTTCGCGCCCCGTCACGTTCATGACCGCCTGGGTGATGACCATCTGGGCGAACGGCGTCATGACGATCGGCCAGCCCAGCTCCTCTCGCACGCGGCCGAGCTCCTCGATGACGGCTCCTTCCAGGTGCGACAGCCGCGACTCCGCGAGATGGCGCCGCATCGTACCGATCGTGCCGCCGGGCAGCTGGTGGCGCAGATAGGCGGCATCGAAGCCTTGAGGGCTCCCGGCAGGCAGGCCCTCCGCTTCCGCAAGCCGCGTGAAGTAGTCCCCCACTTCCTTCAGCGCATCCGTATCGACATGCACCGTGTGGCCGAGCGCCCGCAGATTCGCGACGATGCGCTCCGACGGAGGATTCGAGTTGCCGTCCGAGGCCGCGCCCGAAGCGCACTGAACGGCGCTCACTCCGTAGTTCGGCGCGTCCATGTAGGTGTGCTCGGCGAGACCGATGGTGCCGTGGGAATGCAGCTCGAGCGCCTTGGCGCCGATCTGCGCCTTGATCGCCGGGATGAGGCTCGCGGCGCGCTGCGGGGACAGCAGCCCGCCGGGGTCCTTGATGTAGAGAGCATCGATGTCCGGACACTCGGCGAGCTTGCGTGCCCGCTCGGTATAGTGGGCGTCATCGTGGATCGGGCTCAGCGTGAAGACGAGCGCCGCGATGACGAACTCTCCTCCGCCCCGCTTCACCATGCGCGCGCAGGCGACGTTCGAGTCGGCATCGTTCATCGGATCGGCGAGGCAGAAGCGCCGAATGCCGTTGCGCGCAAGCGTCCGGAACGCCAGCGCCATGAACTCCGGGCTCGCCGTCTCCCACGCGATGAACCGAAACCCCGTGGACATGAATTGCAGCGGCGTGCGGGGCGTCGCCTCGGCCATGAGCCGGATGCGCTCCCAGGGATCTTCCTTCTTGTAGCGGACGGCGACTCCCATGTGCGTGGAGGTGGTGAAGTCGATCGCCTTGAAGCCGACGCGATCCATCACCGGCGCGATCGTCAGCGTGTTCGCGGTATCGACGCCGAGCGCCGCCCAAAGGCATTGATTGCCGTCGCGAAGCGAGGTCTCGACGATTTGCAGGTCAGCCATGACGAACGTTCTCCCGAGCGAGCAGCCGCGCCACGAATCCCGTGTCCACACCGCCGGCCTGAAATTCCGTGTCGGCGAGCGCCTGGGCGTGAAACGGCAGGTTGGTTGCCACACCCACGACGCGAGCCGCCGCGACGGCCTCGCGCAGGCGCGCGAGGGCGGCCGGGCGGTCCGGTCCGTGGGCAATGATCTTGGCCATCAGCGAATCATAAAACGGAGGAATGCTCGAGCCGCTCTCGATGTGCGTATCGACACGAATGCCGGCGCCGGCCGGCCACGAAACCTCGGTCACGCGCCCCGGGGCCGGCTGGAAGTCCCGCGCCGGATCCTCTGCATTGATGCGGCACTCGATGGCGCATCCGCGTAGACGCACACCGCGCTGACTCAGCCGCAGCCCCGCCCCCTCGGCGATCGCAATCTGCTCGCCGACCAGGTCTACGCCGGTCACGGCCTCGGTCACGGGGTGCTCCACCTGGATTCGCGCATTCATCTCGAGGAAGTAGAAGGCGTCCCGCTCCACGTCGACGAGGAATTCCACGGTTCCCGCGCCGCGGTACGCGAGCCGCTCGGCGAACCGGACTCCGGCCTCCCGAATGCGGCGCCGGACGCTCTCCGCCAAGCCCGGTGCAGGCGTCTCCTCGATGAGCTTCTGGTAGCGCCGCTGGACGGAGCAGTCCCGCTCGCCGAGGTGAATGACACGGCCCGCTCCATCGCCGATGACCTGGACCTCGACGTGACGCCCGCGAGTGACGAACCTCTCGAGATAGACTCGCGCATCGCCGAATGCGGCACCCGCCTCCGACGAGGCGAGCTCCAGGGCATGCGGCAGATCCTCCAGCCGATCGACGCGCTTCATCCCCCGTCCGCCGCCGCCGCCCACCGCCTTGACGAGCAAGGGGACGCCGAGCCGTCGTGCAAGGGACTTGGCCGCCTCCGCGGTATCGACGGCGCCGCCCGGCACGACCGGAACGCTCGCCGCTTCGGCCTCGGCGCGCGCACGCAGCTTGTCTCCGACCGCCTCGATCTGCGCGGCGGTCGGGCCGATGAAGATCACTCCCTGCTCCTCGCACAGCCGTGCGAGCCCCGCGCGCTCCGAGAGAAATCCATAGCCGGGATGGATCGCGTGCGCCGCGACGCCCAGGGCGGCCTGGACGATCGTGTCGATCTTGAGATAGCTCTCCGCCGGGCGCGCCGGTCCGATGCAGATCGTGCGATCCGCGAGCCGTGCCGGCAGCGAGTCGCGATCCGCAACGGAGGCCGCCAGCACCGTCTCGATGCCGAGCGCCCGGCACGTCCGGATGATTCTCGCCGCGATCTCCCCCCGGTTGGCGACGAGAATTCGCCGAATGGCCGCCACGGTCAGGCCGTGCCGACCCGCATCAGCGTCTCGCCATATTCGACGAGCACACCGTCGCGGGCCAGGATTTCCGTCACCCGGCCGCTCACGCCGGCGCGAACGGTGTTCATCAGCTTCATCACCTCGATGATGCCGACGACCGTCTCCGCTTGCACGGTCGAGCCGATCTCGACGAACGGCGGCGCGCCGGGCTTGGGTGCGCGGTAAAACGTGCCGAGCAGCGGAGCCGGCACGTCGTGGACGTTGGGGTCGAGCGATGTGGCCGGCACGCGCGCCGGCGAGGAGTGAGCCGCCACGCCAGTCGGCGGCGATGCAGGCGCAGTGCGCGCCGTGGGCGCCGTGGGCGCCGTGGGCTTGCTTCCTCCACCGCGCCGCAGGCTGAGCTTGACGCCGTCGATCTCCAGATCCAGCTCGTCGAAACTCGATTCCTCCAGCAGCTTCGTGATCTCCGCCACGTCCTTCGCCGTGAGCGTCACCTGCGGCCTCCGAAAATTGACATGACATGGGCCAGGGGATTCTCCGCAGGACGCGCAGCGGGCGAAGTCTCCTTCGCCGACCAGACGGTCTCCGGCCGGCTCTGCAGGAGCAGGATGGCGCCGGTTTGGCGGTCGATCGCCCACTCGATGTCCTGGGGCCGGCCGTAGTGGCGCTCGACGTTGCGCGCGATGGTCCGCAGCGCCTGAATCTCCTCGTCGCTCAAACAGGGCGCGCGGCGCAGCTCGTCCGCGACGGGGCAGGTCTCGATCCCACCGGCCGATGCCGGCTCACCGTGCGGTGTCGCCGCCGATCCTCGACCGGATGCCCCAGCCGGGACGTGCTGAACCGCCTTGTCCGAGATGTCCCGCACCGAGATCTCGCCCGTGATCTTGCCGACCACCCAGCGATCCGGCGTGACCTCGCCGCCGACGACAGCCGATCCGAGCCCCCACGCGCCCTCGATCGTCACGACGGAGCGGTCCCCTGTCGTCGGGCTGCGAGTGAACATCACGCCGGCGGTGCGTGCATTCACCATGCGCTGAACCACCACCGCCATCGCGACGCTCTCCTCCGGAAAGCGGTGCTTGAGGCGGTAGCTGATCGATTCCACCGAGTAAAGGCTCGCCCAGCAGCTGCGCACCTTGCGCAGCATCTCCTCGACACCGAGCACCCACAGATACGTGTCCTGCAGGCCGGCGAAGCTCGCATCGGTCGCATCCTCGTTCGTGGCCGAGGACCTCACGGCGAGGGCCGTCTGCGCATCGTCGCGGCACAGCGCCGCATGGGCGGACGTGATCTCGGCGAGCACGCCGGACGGCAATGGCGCATTTTCCACCCTCGCGCGCAGCGCCCTCGAGCACGCCGACGTAGCGTCGAGATCCTCGGCACGCAGCGCCTCGATCTGCGCGCGCACGGGCGATTCGCGCTCGAGCGCCTCGATCAGGCGCTCGAAGGCCCGCGTACGAACGACGAAGCCGGGAGGCACGGCGATGCCGGCCCGCTGCAGCTCTCCGAGGCTCCCGCCCTTCCCGCCGACATGCGGCCGGTCGTGAAGGCCGATTTGCTCGAACCAGCTGACGTGAGTCGATGAGTTCAAAGGATCGTCACGATGCCGCGGCCGCCGTCGACCCGGATGCGCTGCCCATCCTTGATCCGGGTCGTGGCGCTTCCCGTCCCGACCACGGCCGGCAGCCCGAACTCCCGGGCGACGATGGCCATGTGGCTCATCGACCCGCCGATATCGGAGACCGCGGCGGAGATCTTCTGGAACAGCGGCGCCCAGGTGGGATTGGTGATCTGGCAGACCAGGATGTCGCCGCGTTTGATGCGGGAGATCTCGTCCACCGATTTGACCACCCGGGCCGGTCCTTCGACGACTCCGTTCGATGCGGCGAATCCCTTCAGCTCGTTGCCGGAGGCTGCGCTCCCTGCTGCGAGCCAGGTATCGAGGTTGTCGCGGGTGATGCCCCACAGCATGACGATCGCGGGATCGTCGATCACGTCCGGAACCGGCCCGAGCGCCGGTGGCATGTCGTGCTTAGCCCACTCCGCGAGGGCCGCGCGGCGCTCGGCGACGATCTGCGGCCAGTGTCCCGGGCCACGGGGCGGGGAGCCGTTCGACCAGGAGGTCATCAGGTCGAGGATGGCCGACTCGAGCTCGTAGTGGTTGAGCTGGAAGACATCCTCCGCCCGCGGGAAGAACCCGTGCTGGGCGAGCAGCGCGCCGAATTCCCGGATCTTGTTGAAGAAGAGATTCGTGTACCAGTGCTCGCAGTAGAACTTGTGGCCCTCGACGTAGGGGAACACGCGATGGGCGAGCTTGATCATCTGGTCGTATGCCGCCCGCTCCTCGTCGCCCGCGAGCAGGTCCCGGTAATCCGCGATCAGCCGCTCGCGCTCGGCCTGCAGCTTGAGATGATCGCGCTGCAGCGGCTCCCCCGCCTTCACCCGGCCGATGTAGCCGGGGATCGCCGCGAAGGGCATGGATAGATCGTCGTTCCACGAGCGGTGGTAGTGATAGAAGCCGTCCCCGACATTGACGTTGAACCAGGGATCGCGGGAGCGCTCGAGCTCCTTCAGCCATTCGCGCCCGGGCGGTCCGGCTTTCTCGAGCGATGCGATGACCGCTTCGGCCGCGACGCCATCCTGGAATTTCCCATCCACACCGAGCTCGACCGCACGCCGGGCGAGGCGTCTCACTTCCTCGTCGGGCCGGAAGATCTCCGCCTCGATGCCGGCGACCAT
>JASHTA010000228.1 GCA_030040795.1 Gammaproteobacteria bacterium
CCGCCGGAAACTCCTTCAGCCGCGCGCGAATCCCGCAGCTCATGGAGCAGCGATTGCGCAGCTCGGTGAAGCCGGAGTGCATCTCCGCCGCCGCGGACCGGGCCCAGGCCCGAGCACTCGCATCCTGCGGCCAGACCGTGCCGTGCCTTTCCGCGAGATACTCGACAATCGCGAGCGAGTCCCATACGGTCCGCTCGCCGTCGACGAGGCACGGCACCTTGCCGCTCGGGGAGATCTGCCGGTAGCGCTCCCAGGCCGGGGCATCGCCAAAGCGGAGTTTCCGCTCCTCGAAGGCGATCCCGAGCTCACGCATCAGCACCCACGGGCGCAGGGACCACGACGAGTAGTTCTGGTTGGCGATGTTCAGCACGTACATGGAAGGTCCTCCGATTCCGTCTATTATGCGCGCGCCGAGGCGTCCTTCGACTGAGCGAGCCCAAACACCTCGGCTTGCAAGCCCCGGACACCCGACCGAGCGAGCGCCAGACACCCGTCATCGAGGTTCCCTTCTTGAACGTCACTGAAGCGATCGAAAGCCGCATGAGCTGTCGCGCCTTTCTCGACACGCCCGTGCCGGAAGCCACGGTTCGCGAAAT
This sequence comes from Gammaproteobacteria bacterium, assembly GCA_030040795.1. Taxonomy (GTDB): domain Bacteria; phylum Pseudomonadota; class Gammaproteobacteria; order Steroidobacterales; family Steroidobacteraceae; genus JASHUC01. The sequence continues at coordinate 597 of JASHTA010000228.1, forward strand.
CCTCACGGTCGCCCGCCGCGCGCCCTCCGGGGGCAACCTGCAGCCGTGGTTCGTCTATGTCCTCGCGGGCGAGCCGCTGCGGGAGCTCATCGAACGAGTCCGCGCGAAGACCGCCGCGCATCCGCTCGGTGAGGGCACCGAGTACAGCATCTATCCTCCGAACCTCAAGGAGCCGTACCGCTCGCGCCGCTTCAAATGCGGCGAGGACATGTACGCGCTGGTCGGCATCGCGCGCGAGGAGAAAGAGCGGCGCCTTGAGCAGTATGCCCGCAACTACGAGTTCTTCGGTGCGCCCGTCGGGCTCTTCTTCGCCATCGACCGCATCATGGGACCGGACCAGTGGTCGGACGTGGGCATGCTCATGCAAAGCATCATGCTGCTCGCCCGCGAGCGCGGCCTGCATACGTGCCCGCAGGAATCCTGGGCAGGGTGGTACCGGACGGTTGGGGAGTTTCTCGATCTGCCGCCCGAGCTGATGCTCTTCTGCGGCATGTCGCTCGGCTACCGCGATGAATCGGCCCCGATCAATCGCATGCGCACGGAGCGCGCCCCGCTCGAGTCGTTCGCCGCCTTCCGGGGATTCTAGGACGGCCGATACCGCGTCGGATCGGCTATACCTGCCGCCTCAAATCCTGCGCGCCGGATGCGGCAGCTGTCGCAGCGCCCGCACGCGCGCCCTTGCTCATCGGCCTGGTAGCACGAGACGGTCATGGCGTAGTCGATGCCCAGCCGCACGCCCTCCTGGATGATCCGTGCCTTCGACCACTCGATGAGCGGCGCGTGGATCCGGCAAGGCTTGCCCTCCACGCCGGCCTTGGTGGCCCGAGCCGCGAGCTGCTCGAATGCCGCGATGAACTCCGGCCGGCAGTCGGGGTATCCGCTGTAGTCGACGAAATTGACGCCGATGAAAATGTCGCGCGCGCCAAGCACCTCGGCCCATCCGAGCGCGAGAGCCAGCATCATCGTGTTGCGAGCCGGGACGTAAGTGACCGGAATGCCGGTTGTCGGTGCCTCTGGGACAGCGATGGCGGGGTCCGTCAGTGCCGAGCCACCGATCCCCGCCAGGTCCACGCGCATCACGCGGTGCTCTCGTGCGCCGAGCGCTTTGGCCACGATCGCCGCCGCATCGACCTCTGCGGCATGCCGCTGCCCGTACGCGACGGAGAGCGCGAAGCAATCGAAGCCGCTGGTGCGCGCGATGGCGAGCGTCGTGGCGGAGTCCAGCCCACCGGACAGCAGCACGATGGCCCGTTCGGTCATCGTCACTTCCCGGGCACGTTGCCCCAGAGGTACTTGTGCAGCTGGATCTGCAATCGTACGGGGAGCTGGTCCTCGAGGATCCAGTCCGCGAGCTCCCGGGCCGGCAGCTGCTCGTGGCTCGGAGAGAAGAGCACGGCGCATCTCTCGGGTAGCCCGAGCTCGCGCACCTTGCCGCGGCTCCACTCGTAGTCCTCGCGGCTGCAGATGACGAATTTGATCTGATCCTTCGCCTGCAAGCGCGAGAGCTCCTCGTAACGGTTGCGGCGCTCCTCGCCCGAGCCCGGCGTCTTCACATCGACCACGCACACCACACGAGGGTCCACCTCATCGAGCGGCATGGCACCGCTCGTCTCGAGCGACACACGAAAGCCCTCATCACAGAGGCGAGCGAGAAGCGACGGACAGGCCTTCTGCGCGAGCGGCTCACCGCCCGTGACACAGACGTATCGGCCACCGAGCTCGCGAACGCGCCGGACCACCTCATCGAGCGTCCACCACTCCCCGCCATGGAAGGCGTAGGCGGTATCGCAGTACTGGCAGCGCAGCGGGCAGCCCGTCAGACGGACAAAGACCGTCGGGATGCCGGCCGTGTCGGCCTCACCCTGCAGCGAATAGAAGACTTCCGTGATCTTGAGGCGGGACATGGGCCATGAATGCGCCTG
>JASHTA010000229.1 GCA_030040795.1 Gammaproteobacteria bacterium
TGAAGCTGCTCGAGTGGCAAGCGCCTTCCACGGTCGCGGGCCGAGGCACGCGGGTGCAGCCGGAAGCCTAGACTCGCCGCGCAGAGGTCCTCCGCCTGAAGCTCACCGCCGCTCGGCGAAGAACCGGCTCATCATCGCGCTGCACTCGTCCATCAACACTCCGCCGAATACGTCGACTCGGTGATTGAGCCCCGGCAAGCCGAGTACGTTGATGAGACTGCCGGCGCCGCCCGCCCGCGGATCCCATGCGCCGAACACCAGGCGTTGAACTCGGGCGTGGACGATCGCCGAAGCGCACATCACACACGGCTCCAGCGTGACGTAAAGCGTCGTGCCGGTGAGACGGTAGCTGCCGAGCGCCACCCCGCCCGCGCGCAATGCCTCGACCTCGGCGTGAGCCGTGGGGTCATGAGATTCGATCGGCCGATTGGCGCCTTCCGCGACGATGACTCCCTCCCGCACCAGCACGGCGCCGACGGGCACCTCGCCGCGTGCTTGCGCCGCAGCCGCAAGCTCGAGCGCCCGTCGCATGAAGTCCGCATCGGAGCTGTCCATCGCGCTAGCATGGCGAAAGATGCCGCGCCCCGCACGTCCGTCGTGCATCCGGGCTTGCGGCCGAAGGGCCCGCCGCATGGCACACGAAATCGAGCTGAAGCTGGAGGCGACGCCGGCCGCCTCGGCCAGAATCGCGCGGCTGCCTTGGCTGCGCAGGCTCGCGCGCGGGCCGGCCCAGCGCGAGAGGCTCATCACTGTCTACTTCGACACCGCGAAGCTCAAACTCCGTGAACAGGGAGTAGCGGTTCGGGTCCGGCATGCCGGCCAGCGGCGCCTGCAAACGGTCAAGACGGCGAGCCAGGGTGCGAGCGGCGCCTTCGCCCGGCACGAATGGGAGCACGAGATTCGAGGCGACACGCCCAACCTGCGACTCGCGGCGCATACGGCGCTCGGCCCGCTCGCCACGAAGAGGCTGCAGCGCAAGCTCAAGCCGATTTTTGAGACGGTGATCGAGCGTACCACCCTCCCCATCCGCTCCGGCGGCAGCGATCTCGAGCTGGCCATCGACCGCGGGCACATCCGGGCGCACGGTGGAAGCACGCGCGAGCCGGTGAGCGAGATCGAGATCGAGTTGAAGCGAGGCGATGCGGTCGAGGTCGCCAGGATCGCCAAGCGCCTCGCGCGCTCGGTCCCATTGGCTTACGGCCCGCGATCCAAGGCCGAGCGCGGTTACGCACTCCGCGCGGGCGCCGCGAGCAGCGCCGTCTACGCCGCCGCGATCGATCTCGATCCGCAGCTCTCCACGAGCGCCGCTTTTCAAGCGATTGGGCTCGTGTGCCTCGATCACGCTCTATCGAACGACCGCGCGGCCCGCGCGGGCGACGCCGAGGGCATTCACCAGATGCGGGTGGGTTTACGGCGCTTGCGGGCGGCGATCTCCGTGTTCAAGGAGATGGTGCGGGGGCCTGGGACCGAGACGGTGAAGAGGGAGCTCAAATGGCTCACCCAGCAGCTGAGCCCGGCGCGCGATTTCGATGTGTTGATAGAGGAGCGCGTGCGCCCATTGCGCAAGACCGCACCGATCGCCGTCGAGGCCGGCATCCTCGAGCAGGAGCTCGATGCGAGGCGCACCGCGGGACGCGAGCAGGCGAAATCGGCGCTCGAGAGCAGGCGCTATCGCGCCATTGGGCTCGACACAGCGCTGTGGCTCGCCGACGGCGCCTGGCGGCGAAGCGGCGATGCGCCCGGCGCGGCTCTTCGCAAGCGGCCCGCGGCCGAGTTCGCCGCGGAGGCGCTCGCCAAGCGCTCGAGAAAGATCCTGAAGAAGGCCCGCAGGGTCGACGAGCTCGATGTCCGGGCCCGGCACAAGCTCCGCATCGCCATCAAGAAGCTGCGCTACGCGTGCGAGTTCTTCTCGAGCCTCTATCCCGGCGGCAAGCGGAAGGCGCGGCTGAAGCGCTTCTCGAAGATCCTGAAGAGTCTGCAAAGCTCGCTCGGCACGCTTCACGACATGGAGGTGCACGAAGGGCTCGCGGCGAAGATCGCCCACCCCCAGAGCCGGAGCCGCAGCCGGCGCCGGAGCCGGACCGGGACCCGATCCCAGGCCCCGGAGGCCCTTGCGATGGGATTCATCACCGGGCAGGAGCAGAAGCAGGCCGCCGCCTGTCTCGCTCAAATCAACGAGGCGACCCGGCGCTTGTCGACGCTGCGCGCCTTCTGGAGCTGAGGGCGCGGCGGGGCCGGGGCACGCGATATGCGGCGGAGCTGGGGCGTGCGGTATGCGGCGGGGCGTGCGGCGCGAGGGGAGCCCGTCCCACCGGGCTCCCCGTTGCGACGCCGATCGGCTTGGATCAGTTCCGAGCCCAGTGACCCTGCACGAACCGGTAATGCCCGCGGTGCTCGACCCAGTGATGCGGCACCCAGTGGAAGCCCGGCCGCTCACGCATCCAACGGCCGTCCACCCAGATGTGCCGGCGGCCGTTCCAGCGCCAGTACCCCGGTGCCCACACGAATCCGACGCGTGGCGCGGGTATGACGATGTTCGCCGGCGGAGGCGGGGGCGCGATCTGAATGTCGATTCCAACGGCCGAGAAAGCCGGCGACGCAAGGCCGAGGAACAGCGTCGCGGCGAGAGCGGGCAGAGCCGCCGAAGCCCTTCGAAGCCATTTGAATGCGGCTGTCGGGCCCGCGGGGCGGTGCTGGACAGCAAGGACCATGGATTTCAAGGCAACCTCCATTCGTGAGTGAGATCTGGCCGAATCAACGGCCGCCCGGGATCCGGGTTGACGCCGAGGACGCAAGGTCCCGGTCGCTTTCAATTTTATCATGCAGCGCAACGCCGCGCTTCGGCCACTATGTTGAATGGCGTCTGCGATGCGCGACAGGCATCGAGCTGGCCGAGCGGATCTCGGCGACGTGCAGCTCGACGCCGGTGTGGTCACGATAGGCGACCCGCAACCGGTCGCGGTTCACCGCGACCGCGACGAATCCCGACCGGAGCGCGCAGAAATCGCTGCCGATCGGATTGCAGCGATCGGCGAGCTTCGAGCCGGCGCCCGTGCAGACGAAATGCGTCGCGCCGTGCTGCGTATGCTGCAAGTCGTGGTTGTGCCCGTTGAGATAGAGCGGAACCCGGTGGCGTTGCAGGATGGGGTCGAGCTGCGCGATCAGATCCGGCGAATCGCCCGCGGCGAGCTCTGCGAGGCGTGAGCCGCGACCGACTCCCGAGCCTCGAGGCACCCCGGCATAGATCGGATGATGGCCGACCACGATCTTCCAGTCCGCGCGGGAGCCGGCGAGGGCCTCATCGAGCCAGGCAAGCTGCTGAGGAACGTTTGCCTTCTGGCCGGACACGTTCGTCGTCTCCGGCCGCTCCAGGTAGTAGCCGCTGATCATCGGCGAAGTATCCGTAACGAAGAACTCCACCGCTGCGCCGTCGGGCGTCAGCTCCCGGTACGTGTACCAGCGAGCCGGCAATCGCCAACGGCCGCTTCTCGCCGTGTAGTCGAGCTGAGCCTGCACGTTGCCGCGGTAGTCGTGGTTGCCGAGAGCAACGTGCCAAGGAATCTGCAGGGACGGGGCGTCATAGACCGTCTCGAAGGATCTCTGCCACGCCGGATCATCCACTCCGGCGACGCCGTTCTCGTAAAAGTTGTCGCCCACGGAGATCACGAAGCGCGCATTCAGCTCCCTCGCACTCTCTCCCATGCGGATCGCGACGGCGCGCTGATGGAATGCGCCTTCCCTCCCCCAATCGCCGACGGCGAGAAAACTCAGCGAGGGACCGCCGGCCTCGGCCCAGGCACGGGACAGCGGAAGCGCGGCAGCGACCCCCAGTCCACCGAGAGCTTGTATGGCGCGGCGGCGGGTGACGGCGGGACGGTTCATGTCGAGCTCTCAGAGGCCCTCAGACTGGGGCCGCTCATGCGCTCGAGGATCGCACGAGCGGTTGACACTCGAATGACAGCGCAGCCGTGTCACGGCAAGAACTCGGCCCCCGGCGGCCGGCCGTCGACCCAAAGCTCGGAGGGATCCCAATGCTCGGCGATCAGCCCCTTGTCGTCGATACGGAACATATCGAACCACGTCATGTAATAGATATGGTGGGGATTGCGGCGGTCCCGGACCTTGCGCACGGTGCTCACCGTGACGAAGTCGCCCTCCGCGATGATCGAGATCACGGGGACTTTGATTCGCGAGGCGATCGGCTTCGGCGGACGCACCTTTCCGATCACGGCGATGAAGGCAGCGCGTCCTGACTTGACGTTGGGGTTGTGCTGAATGTAGGTCGGCTCCATGTACTTCGGCGCCTGATCCATGTGGCCGCCCTCGAACACGATGCGCCAGAAGTCGAAGACCAGCCGCTTGTTGCGCGCGAGGATGGGATTGTCGCTCTTCAGCATGGAGAGCTGATCGGGGTTGGCGACGGGGGCAACCTGCGCGTGCGCGGCCACGGTGAGGCCGAGGCCGATCAGTCCCAGAGCGAGTATCGAGCATCGAGATTTCATCATGCGCTCCCGTTCTATCGAATTTTGATGAGTCAGCGGTATTTGGCGGCGAGCAGAGCGGCCTCGCCGGCACGCCCGGTGGCGCGCAGGCGATCGAGATAGGCGGGCAGCTGGCCCCGAACGTGGTAGGGACCGCCCTCTCGAACGACGTTGTCGAGAGGATCGCGCCCGCGAGCGGCAGTGGGCATCATGCGCGCCTGCCACTGCGCGAGCAGCATCAGCCCTCTGCCGGCGACGTCCGCCCGCGCGGCTGCCACGTTCTCCTGCTCGAAGGGGTCCCGCCGTAAATCAAACAGCATCACGTCGTCGAAGAGGTGGTAGCCGCCGTGAAGCGTGCTGATGAGCAGCCAGTCGTCGAACCGAACGCCCCTCTGACAAGTCCAGGCCCCTTGCGACATCACGAGGTGATCACGGCCGATATCCGCTCCAGCCCTCAGGCTTGCGGCGAACGACCGCCCGTCCCAGCTCTCCGGAACAGCTTGTCCGAGGAGCTCGAGCAACGTCGCGGTGACATCGATCTGATAGTGCAGCGCCGCGTAACGCCCGCCGGCGAGGCCCGGCCATTTGAGAATCAGGGGGACGTGGGTCGTGTACTCATCGGCCGTTTGATGGTCGCAATAGATATTGAGCTCGCCCAGCGTCTCGCCGTGA
>JASHTA010000230.1 GCA_030040795.1 Gammaproteobacteria bacterium
CGCGCGGGGATTACGACTACGGCGCGCCCGATCTCACCGTGAACGTGTGGGACAGCGGCGGCGATCCGCAGTCCCTCTACGACAGCATCTATTTCGGACGGCATCGGATCATGCCGGCGTGGCTCGGAACGCTGAGCCTCGAGCAGATTCGCGCCCTCGCCGTCTACCTCTACACCGTCTCGCACGCCCCAAGCGCAGCGGCGCCCGCCGCCGCCCGCGAGGGGATGACGATCGCCGGAGTGACTCGATGAGCCCGCTCACTGTGACCACACGCCCGAGCCCGTTCAAACAGCTTCTCGCGGACCTCGCGTCTCGTCCGCAGCGCAGCCTCGCGCTTCCGGCGGCCGGCATCGCGGTCGGTCTCGCCGTCGCCTGCTTCGGGCTGTTTCGCCCGGCGCGCCCGCCGCTCACCGCCGTCCCGCCGGGCTACGTCGCGCTTATCAACCAGAAGGGCATTCTCACGAGCGACTTCATCGCCCAAACCGAATCGGAGACCGGAGCGGAGTTCTCCGATGCGACCGCCGCCGAGCGCCGCAAAGTCCTGCACGAGATGATCGACGAGGAATTGCTCGTTCAGCGTGGCGTGGTGCTCGATCTGCCCGAGACCACGACCGAGGTGCGCGACACCATGGCGGCCGCGGTCAACGCGCAGGTCGTCGCGCCGCTCCTCGCGCTCGCCCCGACGGAAGCGCAGCTGCACGCCTTCTACGACACCCACCGATTGAAGTACACGACCGGCGGAACGATGATCGTGCACGATCTCGTGCTGCACTATGGAGGCGACCAGGACGCCGACCAGAGCCTCCCGCAAGCGGAGGAGGATGCGGCCGAGGCGGTCTACCAGCTGCGCTCGGGCGCATCGGTCGACTACATCAAGGAGCACTTCGGATTCGTCGACTCCGGCCGCATGGACAATACCGAGCAGCTCGACTTCGCGGCGAAGATCCACCTGGGCGCGAAGCTCTATCAGATCGCCGAGACCCTCGGTAACGGCGAGGTCTCGGATCCCATCGTCGATACGGATGGCATCCATGTGCTCATGATGGAGAGCCGCCAGCAGCCGTCGATCGCGGATTTCTCGGTCGCGCGGACCCAGGTCTACTCGGACTACCGGCAAGCCGAGTTCCAGCGTGCGACGCAGGAGAACCTGCAGATCCTGCGGTCGGAGTCGCAGATCCTGCTCGCTCCGGGTGAGTCGGAATGAGCGGGCGCTGCCGGGCACGCGGCATGAGACTGCTTGCGCTCGCCGCACTGTGCTCGCTCGCCGGGGCGGCGCACTCTGCGCTCGCCGCGAGCGGCACAGTCAGCTATTCGACGTGGATCGTCTCTCGCGGAAGCGGTACCGTCACGTTGAGATACCTGCTTCCGGTCGGCGCGGCACAGCGCCTTACGGGCGCGGCGATCCCTGTTCTCACCGTGAGCAAGCTCGGCGATTACATGCTGGCACACACGGACGTATGGGCGGCGGGACACGAGTGTCCGCCGAGCGATCAGGGCTACGACCTCGGGAAGGTCGATCCGATCCAAGCCGGGGCCGGTTTGTACGGGTTCGAGGTCGTCTTCCGCTGTGCCGGCTCGATGAGCGGCATCACTCTGCAGGATCATGCGCTCTTCGAGCGGGCGCCCACGCATGTCGATTTCGCGCGCATCGAGATCGACGGACGGGCCACTCGACAGCTGTTCACGGCCACGCGCCAGAGGCTCGAGGTGCCCGACGCGGGCCCCATGCCGTCCACCCCCATCGGCGCCTACGTCTCGCTCGGTCTGCGGCACATTCTGCACAGCACCGATCGGCTGTGCTTCCTCGTCGCCGCCCTGCTGCTCGTCGCACGCCGCCGGGATTTCGGGGGCATTCTCCTTTGCCTCGGGGCAGGCTATGGACTCTCCATCTTGGCGAACGCGACAGGCTGGATCGAGCCGCAGACGACGCTCGCCGAAGGATTCATCGGCTTTCTGGTCGCGCTCCTCGCCGTAGCGACCGCCCTACTCGGGCTCAAACGTCCGCGGGCGACGATCGGTTGGCCGGCGCTGTTGCTGGTCCTTGCCCTCATCGTCGCAGCCATGCATGCACCGACGGCTGCGCTGCTTCTTCTCGGCGCGGCGCTTTTCTCTGCCGGCTGGCTCGGTACGTCGGCCGGCCGAGGCCGGCCGAAACTCTGGCTGCTGCCTGCGGGCATCCTCGGTTTCCTCGACGGATTCGTGCTGCCCGCCCTCGTCGAGCCGCTGCATCTGCGAGCGTGGACGCAGCTCCCGATGCTGATCGGCTACGATGCGGGTGCCCTGCTCGCCGAGGCTCTGGTCCTCGTGCTGCTCGGCGCGGGAGTGCTCCTCCTGCTGCGCAGCGGATACCTGGCCGTGGTTCGCCCGGCCGCGAGCGATGTGGCGGCCGCGCTGCTCGGCGGACTCGGCACGTTCTGGCTCGTGAGCAGCGCCGCCCAAGCCGTGCCCGCCTCTCGGGCCGCCAAGTTCAACGTCCCGACGTCTCAGACGATCGCAACCCTCGGGCAGCAGCCGCAGAACTCCGAGAATTTCCTGATGCGCAAGTACACGATGCAGGGCAATACGCTCGTCATCCGCACGAATAACCCAAACGAGTAGTCTCGGCGCCGAGCGCCTGCTGCAGGTGCTGTCTCGCGCGCCGCACCCGCATCTCCACCGCCTTGCGAGTCGCCCGCAACTTCCTAGCGGCAACGGCTTGGGGGACATCGAGCAGGGCTGTAAGAATCAGCGGCTCGCGCAACTGTGCCGGCAATGCATCGAGGGCTTGGGCCAGCTCGCACACGGCCTCCTCGCCCATCGCGAGACTCTCGGCGCTGTGCTCGTCGATGCCCACGCCTTCGCGCACGATATCGGCCTGCACCCGCGAGATCAGAGCGAGCCGCACGAGTCGGCGCCGCGCCCAATCCCGGCACTTGTTCAGCGCGATCGAAGTGAGCCACGCCTCGAAAGGCCGCCTGGCGTCGTAGGACTGCAAAGCCCTCCAGACCGCCAGATGCGTGTCCTGAATCACGTCGAGCACGTCCTCTGGATCGCGCAACCTGCGGCTGACCAGCCGCTGCAGATGCTGCGCGTGGCGCCGCAGCAGATGCGAGAACGCTGGCTCCGCCCCGTTCAAGGCGAGGGTGATGAGCTCTCCATCAGTCAGTCCCTCGGCAGCTCGCGTGGCGGCCGAACAAGTTACAACCGCACAAGCTCCAGCCGTAGGCGTCCTATGCCAATCGGGTTCGTGATCCACCGGGTCCCGAAGCCGAGAGGGGCTATAGGCTGCTGAGAGTCCGCCGTGCACCTTGATTCCCTCGCGCCGTGCGCTCGTATACCGATCGCCAGCGTTGGCGATCAGGGAAGGAATGTCACGTAAGTTACGGTACTGCCAGCGTTTATCTACGTTAACGCTTTCGTTGAGTTTGTTAACACGGGGTTTTCGGCGAGTCTTTTGTAGGCCGCGAGACGCTACAAGCGAGGGATTGCCTTCCCGATGCCGTATTGGGTTGTCGTAGCCCACAAACGACGGGGGATCCCATGTCTCGTGCAGCAGCCACGTGGCCGACACTCGACAGGTCCGATCGGCCCACCATCGCCATATGGGTGGCGTTCGTCACGGCAGCTGGGGTCATCACGAGTTTTGCTTTCGCCTGCATCACTCCATTCGCGGCACTGGGCGCCATCTGCGCCCTGCGCTTGCGGCGCCGCTCCGCCGCGCTCACCACGGCCGGCGTCTGGCTCGCCAACCAGATCGTAGGCTTCGGTTTTCTCGGCTATCCACGCGATGCCGGGACGTTCGCCTGGGGCGGGGCCCTTCTCGTTGCTGCGCTCGTGGCTACCGCGAGCGCAGCGCTCGTCGCGCGCCTTCTGCGGCACGCTGGCACGGTAGTTCGCGGTGGGCTTGCGGTCGCCTCGGCCTATGTTGCCGTACAGGCCGCGATCGCCCTGGCCGGGCTATTCCTGCACGGTGATGCGTTCTCGCTCGCCTTGCAGCGTGAGTTGATCGTCGAGAATGCGGTGACCTTCGGCGCGGTGGCGGCGCTCGGATGGGCGGCGGCGGCGCTGCTCGCGCGTGGCCGTCAACGGCTGCCGAACCCGCGTCCGGGCTCATCGCATCCGTCGGGTAGGTTGCCGGTATAACACGGAAGTCACCCCGCAATGCTCCGTATTCCGCTCTTGCCGAGGAGCTGCGGCTGCACTTCGAAGCGAGCAAGTGGGTTGCCCGCCTGGATCGCCCCGATCCGGACGGCAAGATATTCGCCCGGATAGCGGAGCAGACTGTGTTGCCGTTTCAACAAATGCTATCGACCGCCATCGGCGACCCTCGCAATGCCTGGAGCATCGGCACGTTCGGCGCCATCGGCGAGTTCATGCGCGACGGCGACGAGCGGTTCGAGCGATCGCGAACCGAGGGCGCAGAGCAGGTCGCTACGGCACGGGGCGGACTGCGGATCTTCCTGCGCGAGGAGGCGGTTCCGATCGCCTACGATACTCTCTCCGCGGACGGCGAGACCTGGGGGCACGCCGTCGCGCTCTGCTTGCCCCGTCCTGCGCAAGACGGGGCATCCACTGTCTCGTGCCTGGGTCCGGACGGCGGCGCGCTGCGTCGCGAGGACAGGGACGCCCTGCTGTTCGATCTCGGCATTGGGCTCGGCCTCGTCCGGATGTGCGTGCGGACTCGCGATGCGGAGCTTGGCGAAGCGCTTCGCTCGCTCGAGGGCGACTCCCTGTTCAGCCGGAGGGGAGCTCCAGTGATGGAGCTCGTTCGAAGGACGGCCCCTCACCGAATCGTCTTCTCTTCGCTCGCGAGGATCGAGGTCTACGCTCCCATCCCCGGTCCGACCGAGAGCAGTCCTTCCGGTCCGCACACTCACGTGCTGCCGAAGTTGCTCGCCGCGGGACGCACGCACGGCGCCAATGCGCCGATACCCGGCGGCCTGCAGCCCGCGCTCATGCTTTACCCGCGCTCCCCGTGGCGCGACGCCGCTGGCCGGCCGACACCGTTCGACAGCGGCCTGGACCAGGAATTCGAGGGGTTCCTCGCGAGCTACGGCCTGCCGGACGACAAGCGAGTTCGCGCCGCGACGGAGGCAGCTGTCCTGCGCGGCGCCGATCCGGCGACCCATCCCTGGCCAAGCACGCGCCGTGGCCGCACGCAAGCGCGCATCACGCTGCGCCGGCTGGCTCAGCGTCTGGGATCGAAAGCCGTGGCGGAGTGGAGAGCGCGTTACGACCGCTCGCGCGAGGATGACGAGCCGGCGGACCATGCTCTCACGGGACATTCGGCAGAGGTCCCATGAGCGCCATCGAGCCTGCCGCCGCCGCCCGCGAGCCGATCGTCCGCAAGCTCGAAGGCGGCCTGCGCGCCCTGCAGATTTGGCCTCTCCCGACCGAGCAGGCCTTTCTCGAGGAATTTCTCACTTATCTCTTCACGAACTACTGGGACCAGGTCGTCTTTGGGCCGCTCATCGAGGGAGCGGCCTACGAGCTCACCTGTCCCTGTGCCCCGAAGACCATCCGGCTGTTCGACGGATACTTGACCGTGAATTTCGGCGGCCCGCACTTTCACCTGTGCATCGGCGAGAACAGGGGGCCGCCGAAGGACCGGACGCCGGACGACCTCAAGAGGCGGCGCAGGCCCTCCAAGGCGCAGATCTTTCGGCGCCTGGACAAGGACGGTGCGCCTCTATCGTGGGGCTTCGAGATGGAGAACGGCGCCGGCGAGCCCATGATCTCGATCTTCTTCGCGAGCCCCTTTCTCTCTGCCGGCGACAAGATCAACCCCGAGCCGCTCTGGGACCGCCTCGCCATGTGGCGCGACATCGCCGAGCGCTACCTCGGCCGCCCGCCCGAGAGCTTCGACGAAACCGGCAAGGGTTACCGGGGCGGTCACGGCTAGCGATAGTCGACGTATCGGCGCTCGGCCTCGCCCGAGATGCAGGCTTCGACGCCGAATGTCTCCTTCACGAGAGCGGCTGTGAGCGTTGTCCCGGTGGGGCCGTCACCCATCGCTCTACCCGAGGCCAGCGCGATGATGCGCGAGGCATAGCGCGCGGCCAATGTCAGATCGTGTATCGCGGCGATGACCAGCCTGCCGCTCGCCGCGTAAGCGGCAAGGCGGCGCATGGCGTCGAGCGCATGACGAGGATCGAGTCCCGCCACGGGCTCGTCGACGATCAAGATCTCCGGTTGCCCGACCAACGCGCGCGCCAGCATCGCGCGCTCGAGCTCGCCTCCCGAGAGAGTCGTCACCGCCTGCAATTTGCGGTCCGAGAGATCACAGAGCCGCAGCGCCTCCTCGATGCGCCGAGCGTGCGCCGCCGGCAACCTTCCGATCGCGGGCAGAATCGGCGTGAGGCCCAGCGCCACCAACCGCTCGACGGAGATCGGCCATTCGCAGCGTGGGTTCTGCGGCAGATATGCGCGCCTCGAGGCCAGCCTCTTGGATGGGATCCGATACAGATCCTCTCCGTCGAGGTCCACGCGTCCTTCTGTCGGCTCGAGGAGGCCCGCCAGCACGGCGAGGAGCGTGGATTTTCCAGCGCCATTCGGGCCAATCACGGCGACGAACTCGCCGACGGCGGCCGTCAAGCGAATGTGATCGAGGATCGCTCGCGCACCGCGGCGGACGGTGACGCTCTGCGCTGTGAGTGTCGTCACGGGGCGGCCTTGCGCAGTCGCACGATGAGCCAGAAGAAAAAGGGCGTACCGATGAGGCTGGTGAACACGCCGAGCTTCAACTCCGGGCCAAAGCGAATCAATCGGGTGGCGATGTCGGCGCAGAGCAGGAGCAATGCCCCCGACAGCGCCGCGGGCAGCAGCACGCGGCTCGGTTGATGCCCGACGAGCGGGCGCATGAGGTGGGGTGCGATCAGTCCGATGAAACCGATGGCGCCCGTGACGGCGGTGGCTGCCCCGACGGCGAGCGCCGTCCCGAACACCGACAAGACGTAGAGACGCTGCAGATCGATGCCGAGACTCCGGGCCTGGGCCTCGCCAAGGGACAAGGCATCGAGCGATCTGCCGGTGACGGCCAACATAGCGCCGCCGACGAGGACAAAGGGCAGAATCAAGTTCACCTGGATCCAGCTGCGATCGGCGAGCGAGCCCATCAGCCACGTCATGATCTCATCGGCGGCATAAGGGTTCGGCGCGAGATTCAGCGCGAGGGCAATGCCGGCCGCCGCGAGGCCGGATACGGCGGCCCCCGCGAGGATCAGGGTGATCGTGCCCCCTCCCCGCCCCAGAGCGAAAGTGAGCAGGCTCGCGGCGAGCGCGCCGCACAGGCCGGCGAAAGGCGCCGCGGCCGTGAATCTGTCGGCGACGCCGAAGTAAATCGTGACGACCGCCCCGAGCGCCGCGCCCGCGGAGACGCCGAGTAGCCCCGGCTCCGCAAGCGGATTGCGCGTCACCCCTTGTAGAACGCCCCCGGACAGCCCGAGCGCTGCGCCAACGAGCAAAGCCAGCACGGCCCGGGGCAGTCGCAATTGGGTCACGATGAGCGTGGAGAGATGCGGGCCGGGTGTCCAGAGCTCGTGCCACACCAGCGACGGAGGCAGCCAGACACGGCCCGCGAGCAGGGAACCGAGCGCGATCAGAACGATGAGCAGGACGATCAGCCCGTTGACGAGCCCCACTCTAATCATCGCGTGCCGCCGAGCCTCAAGGCCGAGGCGCCGCGGTCCCTCCCGATGATCGCAAGCAACTGGCGCTGCAGCGCGAGCGCGGCATCTGCGGACTCCGGCAAGCCACACTCGGTGAACAGCTCGGGATAGGTGATGCGGCGGCCGCCATAAAGCCGACGTACCAAGGGATGTTCCGCCGTGTCGGTCTTCAATGCGGGTGCCGGCGTGTCGGCTTGATAGGCTAGAACGTCCGGGTGCGCCACGAGCAGCTGCTCGATGTCGAACGAACTCGAGCGGACGCCCGGCGGAGCGGCGATATTGACGCCACCCGCAGCCTCGAGCAACGCGTTGAACAGCGTATCGCGGCCGGGGACATACCCATCGCCACTCCAAGCGGCCACCCGGATGCGGCGCGCCGGCCGGGAGCGAGCCAGGATCGCAAGCGTAGCGTCCATGTGCGCGAGCAAGGCTTCGGCGCGCGCCTGCGCACCGACGGCGCGCGCTATGCGGCGCACGGTGGCGCGGATCTCGGTGAAATTGTTCGCCGGTGGCACCACCACCATCGGCGCGCCGATCTGCCGCAGCAATCCACGTGCGGCGGGAGTCGAGTAGGTGCCGGCGAGCACCAGATCCGGTTTCTCGGCGAGCACCTCCTCGGCATTGCCGTAATTGATGCCGACCCGCGCCGCCTTGGCCGCCAAGACCGGGTCGCTCGAACGATGCGCCAGGTACGTGACGGAGGCGATGCGCGCCGGCGGCAGCAGGTCGAGCGCGAGCGCATCCGTGCACAGGCTGAGAGACATCACGCGCCGCGGGACCTGAGGGGAATGCTCCATCGGCGGCTGTGAACGGGCCCCGACCGGCGCGCCGAGCAACAGGGTGAGCCACGCCAATGACCGGGCGCCGAGCGTCACTCCAGGCCTCTCGCTCCGATGCGCGTGGGGCAGGCCGCCTGCTGCATCGCGCGCAAGCGCGGCGCCTCTCGGAGAACGTCAGTCGATTTGGTAGCGCACGCCTGCGACGAAATAGACGCCCGGATTCTTGTAGCCGATGATTTCGACAATGTCGTGATCGAGAGCGTTCTGCACTCGAGCATACAGATCGAAGTGTCCCGTCACATGGTAGCGGCCGAAGAAATCCACGCGAGTATAGCCCGGGGCCCAGGATTGGTAGGAATAATCCAGGCGATGATCCGTCATGTAGACGTTCGTGCCGAAGTCGAACTGCGCCTGCGACCAGGTCAGTCCGACGTTACCCATGTTGCGGGCGTTCTCGTATATGAATGTCCACCCGGTCGGAGCCTGATTGATATAGGCGTCGGTTCGGGTGTAGTTGGCATTCAGGGTCAGGTGCGAGGTGATCTCGTACGCCGTCTCGACCTCCACACCCTGCGAGCGCTCCGCATGGCCATTTTCATAGAGCCCATAGGGAGAACCGAACTCGCTGGGTACGAGCGGGTTGTAGATATACGGGTCCTCATAGATGACGTTATCGACGTAGGAATGCCAGAACGTGACGCTTTCGGTCAGCTGCCCCTCCAGCTGCCGACCCCGCACGCCCGCTTCGATCGTACTGGCATTCTCCGGCGTGATCTGTTTATTGCCCAAGATGGGGTCGTAGAGCTGATAGAGCGTCGGCTGCGTGAAGCTCGTGCCGTAGTTCGTATAGACCGCCAAGCCTCCCGGTACCGGGAGGTCGTAGGTCGCTCCGACGCTGTAGGTCGCCTTGTCCCTCCACTCCGTATAGTCGTCGAGACGCGCACCGAGCTCGGTGTGCAGTTGATTGCCCAACCAGCCGATCGAGGCGTTGCCATAGATCGAGCGGATGGCGTCGCTCTCGTGCGTGGGGCCGCTGTAGCTCGCGCTCGAATCGTAGATTTGTCCGAGATAGGTCGCACCCAGCACGGCGGAGACCGAGTCGGCTCGGTATCGCAGGTTATAATCGGCCTCGGTGTTGTCTTCGACCGTGTGTTCCCAATATTGAGACTGATACACCGGCACCGCTTGCCCAGCGTTGTACGTTTCGCCCGAGTCGGGGTCCGTAAAGCCGCTGAAGGGCGCGAGGTACGTACCGAGCAATCCGGTTGGGCCAACCGGGCCGGCGTAGGCGTCGAAATCCTGTCCGGCATAGCCGAGCGTGAGCCTCTGCGATAGGCCAGGCAGGAGCTCCTGTTCGAACCAGAGGCTGCCGATGCCGGCTTTGGTCGTATCGAGATTGCTCGGGTCGGGGATCTGCACCGAGAAATCTCCTGGATATCCCGGATAGTACTGGTCCAGCGCGGCGGCCTGGAATTTGTTGTCGGTAACGTAAAAACTCAAGCCGACTTCGAAATTGCTGTCTTTGAACGTCGTCCGCCCGACTACCGTCGCGTTCTTGCTAAATTCGTACTGCCACTCGCCGCCGGTGTCGACGTACGACGCGTTGAGTGTACCGCTCCAGGTTCCGTCTCCGACCGATTCCAAATCTTGTACGCCGCCGCGGACCTTGCGCCAGTCGAGCGAACCCCCTTCCGCCGATATATCGCCCCCGCTGCCCGTAGCCGCCAGCGTGGTCAGGTCGATCACTCCGGAGGTGGTGTTGGCCCCATAGGTCGTGGCGCGAGGGCCCCGCAGAACCTGGATGCTCTGGACCATGGTCGGATCCAACTGCCCGAGCAGCCAGTTGATGCTACCCGAGCCGCCGCCGTTCCAGGTGATACCGTCGAACACATAGAGCGTGCTGTCAGTGAAGCCGCGCAGGCGCGGGTAGATGAACTGACCCGGCGCTCCGCCGACCTGGAACTGGATCCCCGGCAGCTCGCGCAGCGTATCGGTCACGGAGGTCTGAGCCTGAGCAGCGATGTCCGTCGCCGTAACGACCGACGAAGCCTGCGTCATGTCCCACTGGGTGACGTCCAACTTGGTAGCGCTCACTGTGACTTCCTGGAGGGCCCCCGGGGACCCCAGAACAGGCGCTTGATCGGAGCTCTGCGGCCCCGCGGCCGCCGTCGTCGCTTGAGCCAGCAATGGAGAAGGCTCGGCCGATGCCGGGGCCGTCTGGGCGAAGGCTGCCGCAGGGAGTAGGCCCCATACCGCAAATAGCATGATCGCCGACAGCAGAGCGCCGAGTCGTTCTTGTCGCACTGGTGTGATCTCCCCGATTTGCCGGCCGTCGGCGGTGATGTGCCGCAGGCAGTGATGTACCGCAGGCGTCGCGTATTGATGACGTCATACGCTTCGGAGCGGTACGTCCCTCATGAGTCGATTCGGCTTTTCCGCAACACGACGCCAGCGAGCACCCCACCGAGTGCCCCACCGAGTGCCCTCGGCCCTCGCGGCCGCGCGAGGGACCTCCGGCCCTGGTGCGTATTTCTACGACAAGCCATTGCGCGCTCTACCCGCGCGCGGGCATACAGGGGGCGAAGAATGAGAACGGGGGTTGCGATTGCGTTCGCATGTGTAATGGTCGCCGCGGCGGTCTCTCCCACGGAGGCGCAAGCGCCGCCACAAACCATTCCCCAGTCGACACCACCGAGCACCTCGTCGGGCACGCCGCAGCTCGAGGAGGTCCTGGTGACCGGACAGAGCCTGGAAGACGACCTGCCGCAACAGCTGTCTCAGTACGGCACGCGCGTCACCACGGTCACGTCGGCGCAAATTCAAAACGGCGGCTACATCGACGTTGCGAGCGCGCTGGAGCAGCAGACTCCCGGACTGTACATCAGCTCGAACAACGGCCCGTTCGACTACGTCCAGGTCTCCCTGCAGGGCTCCCGGACCGAGGACGTGCTGTGGCTGGTGGACGGGGTCCGCATCAACAACCGCTTGTACGGCGGGACCACTCCTCTCGATACCATCCCGGCGAGCATGATCGATCACATCGAGGTGCTCGACGGCGGCCAAGCGCTGTTCTACGGTACGCAGGCCATGGCGGGAGCCGTGAACATCGTGACCCGGCCGTTCACCGACCACGCGGAGGGCGCCTGGAGCCTGGGCCTCGACAGCATCGACGGCAAGCACATGGACGGCTATTTCAGCGACGAGCTCGATCACAACGACTTCGTGCTCTACGCGACGCACGATGAGTCCACGGGCATTCAGCCTTTTCCCACCGCGGACTTCCAGCCGAGCGGCACCGAGCGGCACCGGCCCTACGATGTGACCACGCTCGGGTTGAAGTACGGCTACAACTTCGCCGACGATCTCGCTCTGAGCGCCCTCGTTCAGCACACCAACGCCACGGTCGGCTTCGCGGAGCCCATGCTGACCGCCCTCGCCTACAACCAGCGCGACGAGACCCTGGCGAGCAGCCGCCTCGATTTCGACCCGAGCGATGCGTTCAAGCTCTACGTCAAGGATTACTATCATTGGTGGTACTCGTACTACACGGAGTACGACAACGGCGCCACGCCGTACACGTATACGCCCGGAGCGCCTGGCGAGATCACCGTCGCCAACAGTGACGACTTCTGGGGCTTCAAGGACTACGGCGTCAACCTGCTGACCCAGTTCGACGTGAACCGCGGCTTCGAGTATCTCGCGGGCTACGACTTTCAGGGCTATACCGGCCGCGATGCGGTGCTCGTGATCCAGCAGGAGACCGAGCACGTCAATGCATTCTTCGGCCAGATTCGCACGACGCCGGATCTGATTCCCGATGCCCATCTCGCCGCCGGACT
>JASHTA010000231.1 GCA_030040795.1 Gammaproteobacteria bacterium
GCGAAGTCATACCAGCTCGCGACTCCCGCATCGGTCCAGTGATGGATGCCGTGAATCTCGGTCCTCTCCGCAATGAGCCAGAGGGCATGCGCCAGGGAGTTCGCGGCGGTCGGCGTCCCGACCTGGTCCGCGACGACGCGAACCGACCCCTTCGACCGCATGAGACGCAGCATCGTGCGCACGAAGTTGGTCCCTGAGGCCGCGTACACCCATGCACTGCGCACGATGACGGAGCGATCGGGCAAGGTATCGAGCACGGCCTGCTCGCCGTCGCGCTTGGTCCTGCCGTAGACACTCAGCGGGTTGGTGACCGCGTCAGGGCGGTAGGGAACCGAGGCCGCGCCGTCGAACACGAAGTCCGTGGAGAGGTGGATCAGCCGGGCGCCGATCGCGCGTGCCGCAGCCGCAAGATGTCTCGGGCCCTCCGTGTTGGTCCGCCGGGCCAGCTCCTGCTCCGATTCCGCCTTGTCCACCGCCGTGTAGGCGGCGGCATTGATGATCAAGTCCGCGGGGTGCCGGCCGAGGTAATCGTGCGCCGCCTTCGCATCGGTGATATCCAGCTCGGCCCGCGTGCAAGGCATGACCTGCGCGCCGGTAGGCGCCGTCTCGAGGAGCGCGCGGCCGACTTGGCCCTGCGCTCCCGTGATCACGACTCTCACGGGTAGACCTCGGCGTCGCGGAAGCGGACCGCTGCGGCATCTTTGGCCGAGAGAACGGGCTGTGTGCCCGCGGGCAGCGGCCACTTCACTGCGATGTCCGGATCGTCCCAGCGGATCGCGCGCTCGTGCTGGGGGGCCCAGAAGTCGGTGACCTTGTAGAGCACGTCCGCCGAGTCGCTGAGCACCAGATACCCGTGAGCAAAGCCGGGGGGCACCCAGAGCACGTGGTGGTTTTCCTCTGAGAGCACGACCCCTACCCAACGCCCGAACGTCCTGGAAGTGCGGCGGATATCCACGGCCACGTCATACACGGTACCGGTCACGACGCGGACCAGCTTTCCCTGGGGCTGCTCGATCTGGTAGTGCAGCCCGCGCAGAGTGTAGGGCCCGGAGTGGCTGTGATTGTCCTGGACGAACCTCGCGCCGATCCCGCCTGCGGTGAACTTGCGCGCTTCCCAGGATTCGAGAAAGTAGCCGCGCGCATCGCCGAAGACCTTCGGTCGGATGAGCACCACGTCGGGAATCGCGGTCGGCTCGAAGTCCATCACGGCCTTGAGTGCAGGATCTCGAGGAGGTAGGCACCGTAGCCCGTCTTGGCGAGCGGCTGAGCCAGCCGCTCGAGCTCCGCGGCGGTGATGTAGCCCGCCCGGTATGCGATCTCCTCCGGGCAGCAGATCTTCAGCCCCTGTCGGGTCTCGATCGCCTCGATGAACATCGCCGCCTGCAGCAAGGACTCGTGAGTCCCCGTGTCGAGCCATGCGACGCCGCGCCCGAGGAGCTCCACTCGCAGCGCTTCTCGCTCGAGATATCGGAGGTTCACGTCAGTGATCTCGAGCTCGCCGCGCGCGGAAGGCTTGAGACCGGCGGCAATATCGACCACCTCGCTGTCGTAGAAGTAAAGGCCCGTGACCGCGAAGTGCGATCGGGGCTTCGCCGGCTTCTCCTCGATGCCGAGCACCCGGCCGGTCTCATCGAACTGAACCACGCCATAGCGCTCCGGGTCCCGGACGCGGTAGGCAAAGACCGTGGCACCCTCGCGATGCCGCGCCGCCGCCTGAAGCTGATCGGGCAGGCCGTGGCCGTAAAAGAGGTTGTCTCCCAAAGCGAGCGCCACGCGGTCGGCGCCGATGAACCTCCGCCCGATGATGAAGGCTTGAGCCAGCCCCTCAGGTTTCGGCTGCTCCGCGTAGCTGAGCGAGATGCCCCACTGGTGTCCGTCTCTCAACAGCCGTTGGTAAAGGGGCAGATCGTCCGGCGTCGAGATGATGAGGATGTCCCGTATGCCCGCCATCAGGAGCGTCGAGAGCGGGTAGTACACCATCGGCTTGTCGTACACGGGCAGAAGCTGCTTGCTCACCCCGAGGGTTACCGGGTGCAACCGGGTGCCCGCGCCGCCCGCGAGGATGATTCCTTTGAAGCCCATAGCTTTCCGACATCAGGCGGAGCGCCACTTCGCGACGCGTTCGAGGAGTCCCCTCACCGACGAGCTTGCGCCCACCGCAAGCCTGGGATCCCGCACGAGCGGCACGAGCGTCTCGCACAGCTTCTTGCCGAGCTCCACCCCCCACTGATCGAACGCATTGATGCCCCACATCACACTCTGCGTGAAAACGTTGTGCTCGTAAAGCGCGATGAGCTTGCCGAGCGTCGCGGGGTCGAGATGCCGGAAGAGCACGATGGAGCTCGGGCGGCTGCCCTCGTGCACTTTGTGCGGCACCAGCTGAGCGATGCGGTCGGCGGACAGTCCCTGCTTCTCGAGATCGCGACGCACGGTCTCAGCAGACTGCCCCGTCATCAAGGCCTCCGCCTGCGCGAGGCAGCTCGCGATGGCGAGGTCCTGCTGCGCCTGGTTGTGGCAGGAGCTGGTTGCGGGCAGCAGGAAGTCGAGCGCCG
>JASHTA010000232.1 GCA_030040795.1 Gammaproteobacteria bacterium
ATCGTCATCAGCCGCTTCGATTTCGCCGGCCGCACCGCCTTTCCGTGAGGAGACCTTCGTGATGCACCGATCTGCCATGACTCTGCTGGCCGCCTCTCTTGCGACTTTCGCGCTGTGCGGCGTGGCGCTCGCTCCCGTGAGCCGGGCTCAGAGCGCATCCTTGCAGGATCTCGCGACTTTTCCGCACACGACGGTGGAGATTCGCGGCAAGTCGGGAACACATCGTTTCGATGTGTGGGTGGCGGACACGCAGGACCGCCAGACGCAGGGACTCATGTTCGTGCGCGACTTGCCGGCCAATGAGGGGATGCTCTTCACCAACTGCTGCAACGGTATCTGGATGAAGAACACGTACATCGAGCTCGACATCGTCTTTGTCGGCGCCGATGGACGAGTCTCGAAAATTGCCGAGCGCGCGCGGCCGTTCGACGAGACGAACATCAGCGCGCCACAACCGGTGAAGGCCGTGGTGGAGCTGAAGGGCGGCGAAGCGGCGGAGCTCGGCTTGAAGGTCGGCGATCGCGTGGAGTGGAAGAGCCCGCAGCCAGAATCGGGCGCCCCGGCCGCCGCGCCCGGGCAAGCACCTCAGACTCCCCCGGCCACCGCGCCCGGGCAACCACCCCAGAGTCCCCCGATCGCGGGCGGAGCGACAGGCGCGGGGACAAACTAATCTCAGGGACCCGGCGTGAATTCCCGAGCTTCGAGAGACGGGATGAATTGCGGCGGGGAAAGCGGCGGCGAGCTCAGGCTGAAGGCGTACCCGCACGCGAGCAGCAGCGGCTCGGACCAGGCGGGACCGATGAAAGAGAGCCCGACGGGCAGGCCTTGCACTTCTCCCATCGGCACGGTCAGGTCGGGATAGCCGGCGACCGCCGCGAGAGTGCTGGAGGAATCGGTCCCACGATCGCCGTAGGCGATATCGACCCGCCAGGCGGGGCCGGCGGTCGGCGCGACGAGCAGATCGAGGTGATGCACTCGCAGCAGGCGGTCGATGCCTTGCGCGCCCGCGAGGCGCTTTGCCAGCTCGCGCGCCGCGCGGTACGCCGGGTCGTCGAGGCCCGCGGTGCTCTCGGCGTCGAGGAAGCGGTCTTGGCCGAAGAGCTCCATCTCGTAGAGCGAGGCGCGGTTGAACTGAATCAGCTGGCTCAGGCTGCGTACCGCGACGGCCGGGTTGGCTCCGGCGAGATAGCGATCGATATCGACCTTGAACTCGGTGAGCAGTACCGTCAGCTCGGCGGCCCCGATCGGCGCGAGATCCGGCGCGGGCACCTCGATCAGCGTCGCGCCCGCGGCGCGTAGACGACCGAGCGCGTTGTCGTAGACGATGCCGAGCTCGGGATTCGTCGTAAGGCGCAGCACACCGACGCGCTTGCCCGCAAGCGCATCGGCATCGAGCGCCGCGACGTAGTTAGCGGCATGGGGTGAGGTGCCCACCATTGCGGTGAGCAGGATCGCCACGTCGGCGACGCTGCGCGCGATCGGCCCGGCCGTGTCCTGGCTATGCGCGACGGGGATGATGCCGGCCTGAGGGAGCAGCCCCACCGTCGGCTTGAGACCCACGACTCCGCTCATCGATGCCGGACACATGATGGAGCCGTCGGTCTCGGTTCCAACGCTCGCGGCCGCCAGATCGGCCGCCACCGCCACGGCGCTGCCGGAGCTCGACCCGCAGGCCGTGCGATCGAGCACGTACGGGTTGCGCGTGAGGCCGCCGAGAGCGCTCCAACCGCTCGTCGAGCGGCTCGAGCGAAAGTTCGCCCATTCGCTCAAATTGGTCTTCCCGAGGATGACCGCGCCGGCGGCGCGTAGAGCCGCCACCACCGTCGCGTCGCGCACGGCAAAATTGTTCGCGAGGGCATACGAGCCGGCGGTCGTCGGCATTCGATCCTGGGTCTCGATGTTGTCCTTGATCAGGACGGGGATGCCGTACAAAAGACTCGGCTGCGCGCGCGCCTGGCGCGCCCCATCGAGTGCACGGGCCTCGGCCAGCGCATCCGGGTTGACGGCGATGACCGCGTGCAGGCTCGGACCCTGCCGATCGAGCGCCTGGATGCGCGAGAGATAGAACTGGACCAGCGCCGCCGAGGTAAGGCGCCCGCTCGTCATCGCTTGCTGCAGCGCCTGAATGGATGGGTACGCGAGCGGATTGCGGCTCCCGCTCGCGGCGAGCGCGGGGACGGCGAGCCCGGAAGCGGCGAGGAGGGCGAGAGTCAGGAGGGCCGCGCGCTTCTTGGGAGCCCAGGCGGATATCCGGCGCCACGCATCGCGAGCCGGACTCAATCCTCTTCCTTGCGCGGCCTCCAGGCCTGCGCGAGCTCTTGCTGGCGACGTGGCGGGACCGGCTCGTAGTGGCTGAAGTTCATCGTGTAAGCGCCCTCACCGCCGGTGATCGACTTCAGGCGCGATTGATAGTCGGTGAGCTCGGCGAGCGGCACGAGCGCGACGACCCTCGCGAGCTGGCTGCCGACGGCGTCGTTGCCGCTGATGCGGGCGCGTTTCGTCGCGAGATCTCCGGTGATGTCGCCGATCGCGTCTGCCGGCGCCGAGATCTCGACTCGCACGATCGGCTCGAGCACGATCGGACTCGCCTTTTGCAGCGCATCGAGAAAGGCCTTGCGGCCCGCGGCGACGAAGGCGACCTCCTTCGAGTCCACCGGATGATGCTTGCCGTCATAGACGGTAACGCGCACATCCTGGATGGGAAAGCCGGCGATAGCGCCCTCCGACAAGACCTGCCGAACGCCCTTCTCGACGGCCGGGATGTACTGTCCCGGGATGGCCCCGCCGACCACGTCATCGACGAACTCGAAGCCCGCGCCCCGCTCGAGCGCCTCGATGCGCAGGAACACCTCGCCGAACTGACCGGCGCCACCCGTCTGTTTCTTGTGACGGCAATGGCCGTCGGCCGGATGCACGACGGTCTCGCGGTAAGGGATGCTCGGCGGATGGGTCTTCACGTGCACGCCATACCGCTCGGTCATGCGCTCGAGCAGCACGCGGAGGTGAAAATCTCCCATGCCGTAGAGCACGGTCTCGTTGAGCGCGGCGTGACTCTCGATGCGCACGCATGGGTCCTCCGCGAGAAGCTTGTGGAGCGCATCGGCGAGACGCTGCTCGTCTCCGCGGCGCTCCGGCTCGATGGCGACGCCCAGCATCGGCGGAGGGAAGCGGATCGACTTCAGGTGATACTGGTCCTCGTCGTGCGAGTCGTGCAGAACGGCGTCGAGATGCAGCTCGTCAACCTTGGAGACGGCGCAGATGTCCCCGGGAATTGCCTGCGGCACCTCGAGGGTGTCTTTCCCCATGAGCTTGTAGAGGTGCGCCACCTTGAACGGTTTGCGCGCATCTCCCACGAACAGCTGGCTGCCGGGGCGCACGGTGCCTTGATGGACACGAAAGACGCCGAGCTTGCCGACGTAGGGATCGATGCAAACCTTGAACACGTGTGCGACGACGTTCTTCGCAGCATCGGGCGCGATCGTCACGCGCTGCAGATCATCGAGCGGACCTTTGAGAAAGGGCGGCGGGTTGCCTTCCGAAGGGTTCGGCATGAGGCGCACGAGCACCTCGAGCAGCTCGGCGATGCCGGCCCCCGTTTCGGCGGACGTGAAGCAGACGGGGATCAGGTGGCCCTCGCGGAGGGCCTTCTCAAAAGGGTCGTGAAGCTGCCCCGGGGAGATCTCCTGGCCCTGATCGAGGTACAGCGCCATCAGCTCCTCGTCCACCTCGACGACCTGATCGATGATGTGGGTATGGGCGGCCTCCACGGAGGAGAAGTCCGCGGGCTTGCCGTTCGGCTTGAAGAAGCAATCGACGACGCTGCGGCCTTCCTCGGCAGGCAGATTGACCGGCAGGCATTCGGAGCCGAACGCGCCGCGCAGCTCCTCGAGCAATCGGGCGGGATGGGCGTCCTTGGCATCGATCCGGTTGATGACGATCAGGCGGCACAGATCGCGGTCGCGTGCGAACTCCATCAGGCGCTGGGTGAGGGAGTCGACGCCGGAGCCGGCGTTGACGACGACGGCCATCGACTCGACGGCCTCGAGCACCGACAGCGTGCGGCCGAGGAAGTCGGGGTAGCCCGGCGTGTCGATGAGATTGAGGTGCGTCTCGCCGAGATCGAAGCCGCAGACGGCCGAGTCGAGCGAGTGCTGCAGGCGCTTCTCCTGGGGATCGAAATCCGAGACGGTCGTCCCGCGTGCGAGGCTCCCCTTGGCTCGAATGGCGCCCGACTGGGCGAGCAGCGCTTCGAGCAGCAGCGTCTTGCCGCCTCCCGCTTGGCCCACGAGTGCGATGTTGCGGATGCCCTGCGTCGTATAGCCCATGGATGCTCCCGCCGGGAATGCGCTCGAGGAGAGCCTACTCCTCTCCGAGCGGCCGCATCCAGAGGGCCCTCGCCGCCCTTCCCGCGGCGCAGTCTCGGCCCCGCGGGGGCAGGGCCGGACGAGCCGGCGGGGCCGGCCGGGCGAGCCTACGAGGAGGAAAGCTCGAGAGCTGAGCCGTTCTGATCGACGGTACGCAGGACGACCGGCCGGTGCCAGACCTGGTGCACGTACTCCAGGACTTTGCGGCCGCGCTCCAAGTCGAGGCCGCGGCCGTCGGTCGCGTGATCGTGCTCCAGCTCCAACGTGCCGTCGCTGCGCAGGTGGCTCACCGCGACGCTCGGGGCGCCGAAGTTGTATTTGGGGCCGAGCAGGGCGTCTTGCAGAGCGCTCAGGTCGTTCTCGAGGACCTTGACGTGGCCGTCGTTGCGCGCGTTGAAGCGGAAAAGACCGAGCTCCTCGGCGAGCTCCCGGGTCAAGTGATTGCGGACGAAGCTGAAGTCATCGTCCTGCTGCATGATCTCGCGGGCGCTCTCGAGCCCTTCTTTCTCGACGATCTTCTCCCACATCGAGAAGCCGAGGTGATAGGGGTTCACCGCGAGGGCGACCTGCTGGCCGGCCGCGATGGGGCGCACCACGTCCGAGTGGCACTTGATCGCATCGAGGTAGGCCTGCTGGGGGACGAAGTCCGCCTCGCGCAAAAGCCGTGCGTGCCAGTACGAGGCCCAGCCCTCGTTCATGATCTGCGTGGCGAAGACCGGATAGAAGTAAAAGGATTCCTCGCGCACCGCGAGGAAGATATCGCGCTCCCAGCTCTCGAGCTCCGGAGCGTAGGTCGCGATGAACCAGAGCAGGTCGCGCTCGGGATGAGGAGGGATGGGCGCTCGCTTGCGGGCCTCGAAGACCCCCGCGCCGACCGGGTCGAGCGCCTCGAAGCGGCGCCGAAACTCGTCGTCCACGAGCATCTTGCTGTCAGGCAGGTAGTCGGGATAGCGCTCGCGCCGAAGCTTGGAGTCGACGTCGATGTGCTGCTCCAGGGCGAGCGCGGCATCGAGTACCGCCTCCACGCGCTGCAGGCCGTGGGACTCGATTGCCTG
>JASHTA010000233.1 GCA_030040795.1 Gammaproteobacteria bacterium
GGCGCAGATGCAGCAGGCGCGAGGCGTGCTCGTCGCGCAAATGCTGCGCTTGCAGCTTGAGGAGCGCCGTCTGGTTGGCCAGGAACTCCTCCGTCTCGCGGGCGACGCCCGGATCCTGGCGCGAGGCGATGGCGGCGATCGCGGCGGCAAATGCCTCGGCGCCAGCCGGCGTCTCGGAAACGCCAGCTTGGGACTTGTCCTCCTCGCCGCCGAGAACGCCTTCGAACAGATCGTCCGCCACCGTCGTGCCCGACCCCGAGCTTATGGTGCTCTTCAGCCCCCGAGGCCGGGACGATACGCGGGCGATGTGGGGAGCGCAAACGCGAGCTCGTCAGAAGGACGGAGCACGAGTTCTCCAGCGCCCGGACATTGCCTGTCCAGGGCTCGACAGTCGTCTGCCGGAGAGATTTGAGTGTCGCCCCGACGCACTCCGCGATTCAATATTGGAAGCGTTCCGTCGGACTTCCCCGTATGCCCTCGCTGCTGCACGAAACGCTCCTCCTGCTGTTCCGCAACCGCCCCGATCTCGCCCCGGAGCTGGTCCGCGAGGCGCTGCGCGGCGAGGTCCGTTGCCGGCGGAGGCGGAAGCGCGGATTCGCGCCGCCGGCATCGAGGAGCTGGACGACATGGCTGTGCGAGTGCTGACAGCCTCGACGCTCGATGAGGCGCTCACCGCCAAGTGAGCTGCTGGAGCAGACCTCGTCGCGAGATCAGTGTTGTTTGCTCGCCGCGGCGTCGCAAGCCTGCTTCAGCGCGACCCAGCTGGGTGCATACCTCAACGCTGCGTCGTACTCGACGAGCGCTTCTTTGAGGTGGCCTTGCTTCACGAGCATGTCGCCCCACGCCTTGAGCGGATCGGCCCAGTGCGGGCCGCGCTGATTGGCGGCTCGTAGCTTCAAGATGGCGCCCGCGAGATCGCCGTGGCGGGCGAGCGCCACGCCCCACGAGTAATAGCCGCCGGGGAGGTCCGGAGCGAGAGCGACCGCCGCGGCGTACGCTTGCTGCGCGCCGGCCCAATCGCCGCGGTGATCGAGAATGTCGCCACGGAAGCGCTGGCAGTCGACGTAGTGGCTGCCGCTCGCGATCACGGCGTCAGCCTTGTCCGGATGGCCGGCCGCGTCCGCGGCGACGGCGAGCTGGCAGCGGAGGCTCGCGTAGCTCCCGAGAAAGGCGGCGGCACGCGGGTCGCTCAGCGCTGCGTCTGCGGCGTCCAGCTCGGTGGCGGCACCGGCATCATCGTCGGCGTCGACCGCAAGCAGGCCACGCGAAAGATGCAGTCCCACGGCCGCAATGGGATCGTGATCATCAGGTCTCGCCGTTCGCAGGGTCAGCAACGCTGCGGCCGGATCGTGCAGAAGAGCTTCCGTCTGAGCCATCTCCCAGAGGTCGCCGGTCAAGCCCGTTCCCGATCCGCCGTTGGCCAGCAAGTCGGCGGCGTCCACACTGACGATCGCTTGCAGATCTTTGGTCAGGGTGTCCGACGCCCCGAAATAGCGGGGGTCCGCCGCGCCCGGCTCGCCACCCGCGGCGCGGCGCAAGGTCTGTCCGGTCCGCCAGGCTGCCTCCTCTTCACCGTGGTACATCTGCGTGTATTGAAGCTCGGTGTAGGCATCCCAATAGTCCGGCTGGATCGCGATGGCCGCCTGCAGGAGCTGCGCGCTCTCTTGCCACGAGCCGCCCGCGGGGCCCACACAGAGAGCCCATTCATCGAGCAGAGCCGCGCGCGACTGCGCATCCGCGCGGCCGTGGTAGACGGATTTGGCGAAGTCGATCGCTTCCGCGCAGCGGCCTTTCCACATGAGATACTGTACCCAGAGCACGGGCTGGAACTGACCGTAAAGATACTGAGCGGCGCTCGCGACGAGCGTGTCGAGTTGGCCGGCGCTCCCGCTGAAGGTTCTGGGCGAGACGTTGTCGCCGCGCACCGTCAGGGCGAGACCTCCGGAGTCCGTCTGGACGAGATCGCCGCCGATGTGGATGTCGTGCCCGAATCGGGCAGTGAGCAGGCGCGAGATCTCTCCGAGCGAGATGCCGGTCTCCGGCACGGCGACTTTCACTTCGCTCGACCAGCCATTCGAGAGATTGCGCCTGAAGTCCGGATTGAACGTCTTCGCTGCATTCTGCAGGCGCGTGAGCTCATCGAGAATGTCGCCCGCGAGCACGGTACCAGTCACGCCGCGCGCCGCGAGCGCTGCGGGTGCGTTGAAGGCGTCGATGACGATGCTGTGCGACGTGAAGGCATCACGGAGCATCACGGCAATGCCGAATCCGATGACGATCACGACCAGAGCGATCACGACCTGCAAGGAGAGGCGGATCGCCTGGCCGAGGCGCTGTCCGAGCAACAGGTGCCGTTGATGGGCGAGATGCGCGAGGCGCAGGGCGTGCTCGTCTTCGAGATGCTGGACCTGGGTCCTCAGCAGACGAGACTGATCGCTCAGGAATTCGGCCGTGCGCCGTGCGACCTCGGGGTCCTGACGAGAGGCGATCGCAGCGACCGCGGCAGCGAAGGCCTCGGCTCCGGCTGTCGCCTCGACGCCGGCCCGAGCCTCGGGCGCCTCGCCCTCGCGCTTCTCGTCCTCGGTGCCGAGGACTCCTCCTAACAAACCTTCCGCCATCGCACCCCCACCAGATCAATTCTTCGATTCGCCCGCCGCAGCGTCGCGGGCGCGTTTCAGCGCCAGCCAGTTTGGAGCGTACTTCAAGGCGTCATCGTACTTCGTGAGCGCCTCTTTCGAGTGCCCCTGCTTGACGAGCACGTCGCCCCAGGCTTTGAGGGGGTCGGCGAAGTGGGGGCCCTTCTCGTGCGCGAGCGCCAATTCCCGCGCGGCGCCGGCAAGGTCCCCACGCGCGAGGAGTGCTTGGCCCCATTCGTAGTAGGCCATCGGGAGGTCGGGAGCTTGGCGCACCGCCTCGGCGAACCAGCGGTCGGCGGTGGCAGCATCACCCGCCACGGCTGCGACCTTGCCGCGAGTGCGCACGCAGAGATAGCAATCCGTCGGGGTTTGAGAGATGAGCGCGGTGGCGGATGTGG
>JASHTA010000234.1 GCA_030040795.1 Gammaproteobacteria bacterium
TTGAACCAGCGGCTGCCCTCGTTCGCGATGACGCTGCCGTCGGCACGCACGACGTAGATCCTTTTGTTGTCGGCCTGGGCCGTGAAGCCTCCGCTCTGGCCAATGTAGTCATCGCGCGACAAACTGGCATTGTAAAGGTGTGAAGTCGGGTCCTGCACCTCCCCGATGACGCTCACTTCCTGCTCGATCTTCGGCACATAGAGCACGTCGCCGTCGCGCAGGACCACATCGCACGGGGAATTGGCCGGATGCCGGACGATGCAGGGCAGATTGATGACCAGTCGGCCCACGGCCTTCTCGCCCTGCAGCTCTTGCAGAAGCGAGCGGCCGACGACCAGTCCACTTTCCGCGTTGCCGACGTTGGCCCCCCCCGTCGACGCAGTGGCCCTTAGAGCGAGCACGCCCAGCTCGACCTTCATCCGCGCGGCCAGCATGTCCATCTGCTCCTGCTCGCGCTGCTGCAGGACCACTCGGGTAAAGACGGCGCCCTGAGGAAATGCATACTGGGTCAAGACGCCGGCTCGCTCGAGCACGGACTTGAGCGTCTCGCCGGGAGTGATCGTGTACGTGCCGGGGAAACGCACCTCCCCTCTCAGGGTGATGCTCGCCTGATTGGCCCACTGAGATACTTCCTTGACGGTGAGCACGTCATAGGGCCTGAGAAGCAGGTTCGCTGCGGAGCTACCTCGCAACGCTTGGCCCAGATCGATGTCGATGACCCGGGTCTGGCGCGTACCGCTCGAATTGACCGCATAGCGCGTGAGCTCCGCCATGCCGGTATAGGCGCCGTTGGCCAAGCCCCCGCCCGCGCGGACGAGGTCTTCCACCCTCATGCCTGGCTCAAGCGGATATTGGCCCTGGACGTTGACTTGGCCCGACACACTTACCACCGGCTCGGGCTGCTCCGCGGTGGACTGCATCTTCAGTTCGCTCAGGATCGGCTGGATGATGCGGTCGCGGCTGGAAGAGAGGTCGAAGACCGTAATCTGGTCTCTCGGCTGGAGCACCAAATTCGCATCGGAGCCAGGATTCGCCCAAGCGGCGGCAAGATTCGCGGAGAGGGCCTGGACGCGGCGGTCGGGCGGCAGCTCCCGGCGGATCAACACGTAATGCAGATCGGAGTCCGGTTTCAGGTCCCCGACGGAGGGGAGGATGTTGGTCAGCCGCATTCCCCGGTGGTATTCGTACGGGCCTGGCGTGTAAACGCTACCCTGCAGCAGGACCGTGGTGTCGAGTGTCGGCCTCAGGCGCGACACGTGGATGTAGTCCCCATTCCGCAGTCCCTCCGCCGCTCCCTGCGCAGCGGTGAGGTTGAGCGATAGGACGGTGCGCTCGCCGCTCGGCTCAATTCGTATCATGGTGGCCTTGGCTGTGTCTGCATTCGGAGTCAGCCCTCCGGCGAGGGCGATCGCCTGCGCCGGCGTCGTCTCGCTCTTGAGCTCGTAGATAGCTGGCCGCTCCACTTCGCCATCGATTGCCACTGTCGGCCCCACGGGCGACACAAAGACGACATCGCCCTGCATCAACTTGTCGTCGTGAATGGTACTGCCGTGGATCAGGAGGTCGTAGAGGTCCAGCGTATCGACCACCACACCGTCGCGCTTCAGCTGGATCTTCCGTAGCGAGCCGGTCTTGCGGATTCCTCCCGCCGCGTAAAGCGCAGAGGTGATCGTCCCCAGGGCGCTGATGGTGTACGAGCCGGGCTGGAAGGCGTCGCCCGCCACGAGCACCTGGATGGAACGGCTCTGTGCCATCGTCACGCTCGCGCGCACGCCAATCATCTGATGCTGCACGCGAGACTCGATCTCCGTCTGCACGGCGGAGAAAAGCTGCCCGCCGACGGGGATCGGTCCCAGCTGTGGGAAGTTGATCTGCCCATCACGCCCGACGACCAGCTGGTACTCGTGATTCTGGTTGCCATAGAGCAGTACGTCGACCACGTCGCCGGGCCCTACAACATAGTTGGAGGGGATCGGGACGTTGGTGAGTGGTGCAAAGCTCTGCGGAAGGAGCTGAAAGAAGTCGTAGCCGAACGGCTTGAGCGCCTGCTCTCCAGTCTTCTCGAGCGGCAACAACGTGAGCCTTGCCTCCAGGCTCTGGAAGGCCGGCACCACGGAGAGCCGGAGCGTTGCCGCCTCCTGAGTGAGGCCGAGCAGCACGATCGGCGCGAATCCAGGCAGCGTGAGCTCCCCGTTCCGGGAGAGCTGGTACGGATTGCCGTCCATGATCGTCTGGATCATCGCCTGCGCGCGCTGCTTCTCGGCTGGCGTCATCGTCGAGGCCACCGCAGCCTGCGGGGCCGCCGCGGCGTTGGAGGATGTCCCCGCAGCGCTCTGCAGCGCCTGCAGCTGTTCAGGCGTGAGCGTTCTGCCCTGCGCCATCGCCGCCTGGATAAGCGTCTGGGAAGCCTGTGGGGCTTGCGTGGAGATGGCCGGTGGAAGCTGGAAGCCAATCTGGACGATGACCCAGTCTCCACCCTTTAGCAGCGGGATCAGGGGGTGCTCCTCTTCTTGCTGCCGGCGCTGGCGGACCTCGAGCTCCTGCTCGTACTGCTGCACCTGCGCCTCGTTGAGGTTCGAGAGGCCAAACTGGCTCATGGTCCCCGAGGCGGTCCCGAGGCGGTTCTCGATAGCCTGCTGCTCGTCAGGACTCAGGCCCTGCAACAGCTGCATCAGGTCCCCGGAAGAGGAGGTCGAGGAGAGCGGATTCGTCTGGGCGCGAACCGTGCCCGCGAGGAGCCAGAGACTCAAGAACGCAAGCAGCCAGCCAGCCAGTGGCAGCGGTCGTCGCAGCAGACGCATCAAATGACTTTTCCTTGTGCCAAACATGTATTTTAGCGGGAGCGCCGCAGCTTGGGAGCAGAATCGGTCATCGCCTACCGGTAATGCGTCTCGATCCACCGCGTGTAGCTCCCATCCATCACGGCCCGCCACCACCGCTGGTTCTGCACGTACCAGGCGAATGTGTCCCGAAGTCCCGACTCGAGGGACACCTGCGCCTTGTACCCGAGATCCTGCTCTATCTTGCCGCAGTCGATGGCGTAACGGCGATCATGGCCGGGACGGTCCTTGACGAATTGGATGAGGCCTGAGGATTTGCCTCCATGCACTGCGGGGCATTGCGGGAAGCGGGCAGCCAAATCCGACTGCTGGCGAAAAATCTCGTCGGCCACTGCGCAGAGCGTTTGCACCAGCTGCAGATTCTCGCTCTGCACCCCGCCGCCGATGTTGTACACCTCGCCTGGCCGGCCTTTCTCGAGAATCAGCTCGATCCCCCGGCAGTGGTCGCTCACATGCAGCCAGTCGCGGACGTTACGCCCATCGCCGTAGATCGGGAGCGCCCGCCCGTGCAGCAGGTTCACGATCATGAGCGGAATCAGCTTCTCGGGGAAATGGAACGGACCGTAGTTGTTCGAGCAGTTGCTGGTCGTGGTCTCGAGCCCGTAGGTGT
>JASHTA010000235.1 GCA_030040795.1 Gammaproteobacteria bacterium
CAGGCCGGTGCGCCTCTCGTGATCGCGCTTCGGCGTCGAGTGCCCGATGCGCCTTTCGTGCTGACCACCTCCACGCCGGCCGGCGCGGCGCGCGCGCGCGCGTTGCTGGTGAAAGAGCGCGTTGATGTGCGCTACGTGCCGCTCGACCTGCCCGGCTGTGTGCGCCGGTTCTTTCGTCGCGTGCGGCCGCGGCTCGCGCTTGTCCTGGAGACCGAGCTGTGGCCGAACCTCTATCGCGAATGCGGCCGCCGCGGTGTGCCGCTCGTGCTGGCGAGCGCGCGCATCTCGGAGCGCTCCATGCGACGCTACACGATGCTGCGCGGAGTCTTCCGGCGCACGCTCTCGCAGTGCGCGCTCATCGCCGCGCAGACCGAGGCGGATGCCGGACGGTTTCGGGCGCTCGGGGCAATGCCGGGCGCACTACGGGTGATCGGCAACATCAAATTTGATTTCGAGCTGCCGGGCGAGACTCGGGAGAAAGGCCGTGCGCTTCGGGAACGCCATGCCGCGGGCCGGCCTCTCTGGGTCGCCGGCAGCACGCACGACGGGGAGGAGCAAGCGGCGCTCGAGGCCCACGAGCTCGCGCGCAAGGCCCATCGCGGCGCCCTGCTCGTGATCGCCCCTCGACATCCGCCGCGTTTCGCGGAGGTCGGCTCGCGGCTCGAGGCGCGCGGCGTGAGGCTCGCGCGGCGCTCGCGCGGCGAGACGTGCGATGCGCAGACCGAAGTGCTGCTGCTCGATACGCTCGGCGAGCTGCTCGATTTCTACGCGGCGGCCGATGTGGTGTTCGTGGGCGGAAGCCTCGTGCCGGCCGGCGGCCACAATCTCCTCGAGCCCGCCGCGCTCGGCCGGCCCATTCTGACGGGGCCGCATCAATCGAGCGCTGCCGAGGTCGCACGCTTGCTGACCGAGCGTGGCGCTCTGCAGATCGTGCACGATGCGCGCGAGCTGGGGGAGGGCGTCGCTCGCCTGCTTGCGAGCGCGGAGACGCGTGCCCGGATGGGCGAGCGCGCGAGCGCTGTGGTCGATGAGAATCGAGGCGCACTCGGGCGTCTGCTCGCCCTCATCGAGCCGCTGCTCGAGACGCCACCGCCGCGGCGCTGAGGCCGCGGTCCGTCAAGGCTGCGGCGTGACAGCCGGGGGTGCCGGCTCCGTGACCGGCGAGGTCGACATCGCTTGCTCGACGGTAAGCCACCGATTGATTTGCTGGATCGTTCCAAGATTGAGAGTGCCGGCGGCGAGCTGCAGCTGGACGATGTCCAGAAGATAGGTGTAGCGGGCCTGGGCGTAGTTGGTCTGCGCCTGCACCAGATTCTGCCGCTCCTGCAGCACGTCCACTTCCGTGCGCGTGCCGACCTGGTAGCCCGCCTCGGTGGCCGTGAGGGCGACCTGCGCGGATTGAACGCCTTGCTTGAGCGCCTCGACCTGCGCGACCTCGCTGACCACGCCATTGTAGGCGTCGCGCGCCTGGTACTCGGTCTGCCGCGAGACGGTCTGTACGTGATCCTTGGCGGCAATCCACTGGTACTGCGCCTGGTGGACCTGCGATTGCACCAGCCCGCCGCTGAACAGCGGCACCGTCACCTCCAGCCCGATCTGGCTGTCGGACATCTGGAAGGGAAAGCGCAGCCGCGAGGGAGTGCCCCCGAAGTTGTACGCCTCGTCGGTATTCTCCGTCTGGTCGCTGCGGCTGCCGGTGATCGCGATGGTCGGCAAATGCCCGGCGAAGGCGATGCGCACTTGCTCGCGGGCCACATCGGCGGCCAGCCGGCTCGCGACGAGGGTGAGGTTCTGGTCCATGGAGACGGAGATCCAGCGCTGCGGGTCGGCGGGCTGGGGGACCTCAAGAGGCATGCTCTCGCCCGGCTTGGCCAGACTCGGATAGTCCTGCTCGGTGATCACCCGCAGCTGCTGCTCCATGCTCGCCAGGGTGCGCTTGGCGGCGATGACGGCGGCGGCGGCGCTGTCACGGGCGGCCTGCGCCTCCTGCACGTCCGTCACGGCGATGAGCCCGACCTGAAAGCGCTTGTTCGCCTGCTCGAGCTGGCGGGAGAGGGCGGCGAGGGAGGCGGCATTCGCATCGAGGGTGTCCTTGGCGTTGAGGACGTTGAAATACGCGGTCGCCACGCGATTGATCAGATCCTCCTGCGCCGCCCGATACGTCGCCTCGGCCTCGGCCACCGACTTGTGCGCCTCGGCGAGCGTTGCGAGGTTGGCCCAGGAGAAGATCGTCTCTTGCAGCTGAAGCTGGTAGCCGTGGGAGTCGATGAAGGCGGTGGAGCTCTCGGAGAAGGGAATCACGGCCCCATTGGGACTCGGGTACGGGTAGACCTCGTTCTCCCCCTGCTTCTGCCGGGAGATCGAGTAGTTGCCGCTCAGCTGCGGGAGCAGTGCCGCCCAGGCCTCCGGGGTCGCCTCCCGTGCGGCCTTGTAAGTCGCTTCGGCCTCGCGGATCTGCGTATCGAACCGCAGCGCGTCCTGGTAGACCCCCATGAGGTCCTTTCCGCAGGCCACGCGGGTGAGCGCCAGAGCGGAGAGGGCGGCAACCAACCGCTTCATATCCTTCCTTTAGTGTTATATATCACTATATCAGTTACCCGCCAAGCCGGCAATCTTCGCGCGAGATCTCCGCGCGGGAACGGGGCTTGCTCTTGCCGTCCTCTCCGCCGAGGCGTGCGGCTCAGAATCTCTTGAGCGAGGAATCGACTTGCTGGATCCAGGCCAGCATGCCGCCGGTGAGGTTGGTCGCTCGATATCCCATTCGATCGAGGTACTCCCCGATCTTGGCGCTGCGCCCTCCGGAGCGGCAGATGACGACGATCTCTCGATCCTTCGGCAGCTCCTCCAGCCGTGAAGAAACGTCGTTCATCGGGATCTCGAGCGCGCCGGGCAGGCGAGCGATGTCCTGCTCCCAGGGTTCGCGCACATCGAGCAGGGCCGGCGGGTCCGGCGTTGCGAGCCTCGATTGCAGCTCGCCGGGTGTGATGTGTTGCATCATGATCCGAGCCTAGAAGGTGAATGTGCTGGGCCGTGAGGCATTGATCAGCGGGTCGATGACGGTCTCGAACAGGCTCTCGCGCGCCCAGGTGGCCTCCGCGAGGCGCCGCACGAAGTATGCCTCCATCACCGGCGGGTCGCCGACGACCACGAACAGGCGGCCTCCGGCGGTGAGCAGACGCTGGAAACGCTCATCGTAGACGGGCAGGGAAGCGGTGAGGGCGATGGCGTCGTATCGCTCCGCACCCTCGAGCCGGGTGGCGTCCGCCGTTTCCACTTGCGCATGGCGCACCCCGAGCGAGTCGAGGTTCGCGCGCGCCAGATCGGCCAGATCGGGAAAGATCTCGATCGAGCGAACGCTCGCCGCGGCTGCGGCGAGACATGCGGTGAGAAAGCCGGTGCCGGTGCCGATCTCCAGCACCCGCTCGGAGCCTTCGAGCTCGAGCGACTGCAGCAGGCGCCCCGCGACGTTAGGGCGTAGCATGTGCTGGCGGTGAGGCAATGGAACCTGCACGTCGGCATAGGCTAGGAAGCGGTGCTCGGCCGGTACGAACAGCTCGCGCGGCACTTTGCGGAACGTGTCGAGCACGCGCTCGTCGAGCACGTCCCACGCGCGAACCTGCTGCTGCACCATCTGCTCGCGGGCGATGTCGGTCGGATTGATCATTGGCGCTCCATGCGACTTATTGTGCCTGAGGAGGAGAGCGCAGCAAATTGCGCGTGCTCCACGGCGCCGCCCAGCGGTTTTGCCGCGTATAAAGTGAAATCAGATCAAAAGCGCCGCGCCGCGTACGTTATGCTCTCGTGAGGGGCGCGAGAAGACCAACGAAAGTGTCCGGCCGTGCGCTCTCTCACAACGAGGCCTTAGGGGAAAGATGTCGATCGTCGGGCTGGTCAGCCTTCTGCTCGCGCTGGTCGCGGTCCTGTTCGTCGTGCTCTATCTGCTGCAGCGCCGCGAGGCCAAGGCGGTCGAGCACCTCTCGCAGGAAGTCCAGCGTATTGCGATCGGCGGCCGGCTCGGCGGACGCGTCGAGGTGCAAAGCCGCAGCTCCGAGGTCTCCGCGCTCACGACCGCCATCAATCATCTTCTGACGCGGGCGGCTGCCGCGCCGGACCGCGAACGGGACCGCATCACCTCGAAGCTCTTCACGGAGCTCGGCGACCGCATTCACGAGGCCGTTCTCGTGCATCGGGACGCCATCTTGCACGCGAATCGTCAGTTTGCGAGCCTGGTGGGCGTCGATCGCACGGAGCTCATCGGCCGCAAGCTCGCGGATCTCGTTCCGCCCGAATACGCAGAGCTCGTGAGCGAGAATATCCGCCGGCGACTCGCCGGAGAGCCCGCGGCGGAGCGCTACGAGATTGAGATGGTGGGCCTGCAGGGGCAGGTGAACCGGCTCGAGATCAGCTCCGCCGTCATCGACTACGAGGGCGGCCCGGCGCTCCTGGTGACCGGCGTCGAGATCATCCCCACGCAGTCCATGCCGGCTCTGCACCAGCCGGCCACGGAGGCGGAGGCGGCCGGTCGCGCCGCGGCGCGCCGCGCGCTCGCGCTCGACTCTCTCGCCGAGGCCGTGGTCTCGACGGATTCGGAGGGGCGGATCGAGTACATGAATCCCGCGGCGGAGCGTCTCACGGAGATGGCCGAGAGCGATGTCCGCGGCAAGACGCTCGAGGAAATCGTCGGCCTCGTGGACGACGCCGATCGTCGCCTGCTCGGTGATCCTGTGAGGCAGGCGCTCACCACCGGAGCGCCGGTCAACCTCAGCCGGCGGGCGCTGCTGCTGTCGCGGGCACACGGGGTGGAGCGCTCCATCGAGCTCTCGGCCTCCCCGATCCGCAATCCGGCCGGCGAGGTCTCCGGCACGGTCGTGCTGCTTCACGACGTGACCGAGATGCGCGGGCTCGCTCGCCAGATGTCCTACCAGGCGACGCACGACGCCCTGACGGGACTGGTCAATCGCCGCGAGTTCGAGCGTCGGCTCACGGAGTCGATCGAGAGCGGCCACCGGGGCGATGGGCAGCACGTGCTCTGCTACCTCGACCTCGATCGCTTCAAGGTCGTGAACGATACGAGCGGGCACCTCGCGGGCGACAGCATGCTGCGGGAAGTGGCGAAGCTCCTGCGCGATGCCGTCCGCGACAGCGACACGGTCGCCCGGCTCGGAGGGGACGAGTTCGGGATGCTGCTCGTCGGCTGTCCGCTCGACAAGGCGCGACAGATCGCCGACGACGTTTGCCGCTCCGTGAGCGACTATCGCTTCGTGTGGAAGGATCGGATCTTCAACATCGGCGTGTCGATCGGGCTCGTCGAGATCTCGCGCGAGAGCGGCTCGCTCGAGGAGCTGTTCGTGGCAGCCGACTCGGCTTGCTACGTGGCGAAGCGGCAGGGCACCGGCCGCGTCGCCGTGTACTCGGCCCGTGACGAGGCGCTCGCCCGCCACAGTGGCGAGATCCAGTGGCTGCAGCGGCTGCAGGGCGCGCTCAAGGAGAACCGCTTCCATCTCTATCACCAGCCGATCGTGCCGACGTTTACCGAGGACCATGGGCCTGCCATGGAGGTGCTGGTGCGCCTGCAGGATGAGTCCGGCCACGATGTGCCGCCGTCGGAGTTCGTCCGCGCCGCCGAGCGCTATCGCCTCATGGGCCTGGTCGATCGGTGGGTGGTACAAACGACGCTCACCGCGCTCGGGCGCGGCGCCATCGATATCTCGAAGGAGCGCAGCATCGCGATCAACATCTCCGGCCAGACGCTCGCCGATATGCAGTTCCTCGAGTTCGTCGTCGAGTGTCTGGACAACACCGGTGTCTCCCCGGCGCAGGTGTGCTTCGAGATCACCGAGAGCGCGGTCGTTGCCAATCTCGATCATGCCCGCCGGTTCGTGGGCGTCCTGCACGGGATGGGCTGCCAGTTCGCGCTCGATGACTTCGGCTCGGGCGTCGGCTCGTTCTCCAATCTGAAGAATCTGCCGATGGACTATTTGAAGATCGACGGCTCCTTCATGCGCAATCTCGCGCGCGACTCGGTGAATCAGGCGATGGTCACCGCGATGATCAAGCTCGCGCGTACGCTCAATTTCAAAGTGATTGCCGAGCAGGTGGAGGATGCCGCTGCGCTCGATACCGCCCGGCGCATGGGCGTCGACTACGTCCAGGGCTACGCGGTCGGACGTCCACAGCCCTTGCCGCTCGCCGCCTGACTCTCCACTCTTCCCAGCCAGTCTCAAACGCAGTCGCGGAGGCAGGGAAAGGGGGAGCGTGGTATCCCGCTACGCCACGCTGTCAAAAGCAGGCCCCCGAAGGGGGCCTCGTCGCCCGCATTCAATTTGAGGCAGAGTGCCCCTCCGGGGCGCTTGGACAGCGTGGCGTAGCGGAATACCACGCTCCCCTCTCGGTACGTCGGCGGTTACAGTAGGTCCGGGCTGGGAAGAGTGGAGGGTCACATGGTGAGACCTGTAGTGGC
Source organism: Gammaproteobacteria bacterium (assembly GCA_030040795.1). Lineage (GTDB taxonomy): Bacteria > Pseudomonadota > Gammaproteobacteria > Steroidobacterales > Steroidobacteraceae > JASHUC01. The sequence goes on from JASHTA010000235.1 coordinate 6,461, forward strand.
GATCGTGGCGCCGGGCAGCATGGGCGCGGCGGTGGGCGAGCGGCTCGTCGCGAACGGTGTCGAAGTGCTGACGGTGCTCGAAGGCCGTGGCGAGGCGAGTCGCGAGCGCGCGCGTGCGGCCGGAATGAAGGCGATCGAGGATTCGCGGCTCGCGCAGGCCGACTTCGTGCTCTCGATCGTTCCCCCCGCCGCGGCGCTGCCGTTCGCGGAGCGTGTGGCGATGCGGCTTCGGAGCGCACCCCGCCCGCCGGTATTCGTGGACTGCAACGCAGTCAGTCCCGCGACCGTGCGGCGTATCGCCGATGCGATCGGCGCAACCGGGACACCCTTCGTCGATGCGGGGATCATCGGCGCGCCGCCCAGAGTGGGCGCGAGGGGGCCGAACTTCTACGCCTCGGGTCCGCATGCCGCCCGATTCAAATCATTGGCGAGCCATGGGCTCGAGATTCGCGTGCTCGAGGCGCCGATCGGCGCCGCATCGGCGCTCAAGATGTCGTACGCCGGGATCACCAAGGGATTGACTGCCGTCGGCACCGCGATGCTGCTCGCCGCCACGAGGAGCGGCGTTGCGGAAGCTCTGCATGCCGAGCTCGCGGAGAGCCAGCTACCGCTCCTCGCCTCATTCCGGCGCTCGGTGCCGGGGATGTTCCCCAAAGCTTACCGATGGGTCGCCGAGATGCAGGAGATCGCAGCGTTCGCGAGCGACGACACCGCGGCCGCGGAGATCTTCCGCGGCGCCTCGGCACTCTACGACCGTATCTCGCGTGACGCGGCGGGCGAGCGCCGCGAGACCACGCTTCTCGAGAGCTTTCTGAGCGCAGGACGTCCGCGCTGACGGGTCAATCGCTGCGTGATTGATCGGGCGAGGACGGCTCAAAGCTGAGCGCAACGCCGTTCGTGCAGTAGCGCAAACCCGTCGGCGCCGGACCGTCCGGGAAGACGTGCCCCAGGTGCCCTCCACAGCGCGCGCAATGAATCTCCGTTCTGCGCATGAAGTGGCTGCGGTCCTCGGACGCTGCGACTGCGCCGTCCATCGCCGTGAAGAAGCTCGGCCAACCGCTGCCGCTCTCGAATTTCGCGGACGCGTCAAAAAGGGGCTGGCCGCAGCCACCGCAGCGGAACACTCCAGGCCGGTGCTCGCCGTTGAGCGGGCTTGTGCCGGCACGCTCCGTGCCGTGCTCGCGCAGCACGTGGAACTGCTCCGAATTCAGCGCACGGCGCCACTCCTCCGCCGATCTCTCCACCGGATACCGCTCGCTCGAGCTCATATTCACTCCTCCTCCAGCCGCTCTCCTCAGGAGCCGGCGATCGCGAGCTCCTGCTCCGCGCAGTCTACCTCACCGCGGCGGCGCGATCGGCCTGCCCCGCCGAAATCGGAGAACCATTTGCAAATCAGAAGCTTATCTGTTTGTAAGAGACTGTCGCGCGATGCGCCTCGCGAAGCCATTGTGAGCGCGAGCCGCCCATGCGACTATACAAATGGATACGTGCCGTCAGAGCGCGATCATTGGCCGCTAGGGGATCCGAACACACATGCAGCTTGCACGCCTTTGGCGTCAGCATCTGGCCGCCGGTTGTCCCCGGGAGCTCACCGGTGTTGAGATTGCGGGGATGGATGCCCATGAGCTCGATGCGGAGATCTCGGCGTGCGTCTGTGCCCTCCTGACTCATACTCTCAAGGTGGACGGCCGGATCGCTCGGCGCCTCGTCGAGGTGAGCGCGGATCTCGCGCGTAGACAGTCGAGCTCCGAACCTTCGGTCGCGCAGTACTGCGCGCGGCTCAACGAGCTCGTGAGCGCGGTCCTCACGGAATCGAAGTCCGCGAATTCTTGAGCCGAATCCGGGTCCGCTGTCGGCTATAGCCTGTGGACGATTAGTCCCTGCGGGCCAATGATCTGCGCATGCGGGCGGATCCTGTCACGGTGGCCTTCGGTCGTGTGCTGCGCGAGCAGCGCGAGGCCCGAGGCTTGTCGCAAGAGCTGATGGCAGAGAAGGCCGACGTCGATCGTACGTTCATCAGCCAGATCGAGCGCGGCATCCGCCGCGCAACGCTCACCACGCTGTGCAAGCTCTCGGATGCGCTCGAAGTCGCACCGTCCACCCTGATCGCCCGCGTGGAGCGGTTGCTGAAATAGAGCCGGCGGGCTCCGGCGCTCGCAAGCGGTTCCTCGCGACGCGGCTCAGCCCTGCGAAGTGGAGCGGGAGACTCCGCGGGCGACTATCCGGGCGAGCGGCTCATCGAACAGGTCTGGGCGTTGCAGCCGATACCGCTCGATTCCCACCGACAGAGTCGATGGATGGCGATCGAGACGGCGCGCAACGTCACTGAGTCTTGCGATACCGGACTGCATCGCGTGCCATGCAATTGCCGCTCGGCCGAGTGAAAGCACGCGGCGCCGAGAGCGGGACTCGAGCTCCTCGCGCCCGACATTCAGGCGGGCGGCCACCGAGTCGATGAGCCCCTCCAGAGCAGCGATGTCGTGCGCAGCGGCGCGCTTGGCCGGCATGAGAACTCGCCAGAACTCCTGCTCCTCGTCGGCCGGGCTGGGTGCCCCTCGTGCGGCCACCCTCGCGGCGCGTTGCTCGATCTCGTCTTGCATGAAGCGGCGATAGCGGTCGGCTCCGCCCCATGCGGAACTCTCGAGCCCATGCAGCACGGGCTCCGTCGTGACCCAGGAGAGCGCCTGCCAGCCCAAGTAGCTTCGATGGCTGCTCCAGAGGTACTCGGCGGGGTCCGCGGCGAGACCGAGCCGTACGGGCATGAGATGCAGATGAGATACGACGAGCGGCAGTTGTAGCTCGGTCAGGACCACGGCCCTGTAGCGCTGGCGAAAGACATGGCCGCGCAGGCCGGCGCGCCGGTTGGTGCGCTGCGCGTGCTGCCCCGCGATCCGCTGCACGAATCGTCCGAGCGGCACGCTCGATACCTGCAGCGCAAAGTGTGCCGCATCCGTCACCCAGCAGAAGGCGAGCAGTCGAATGTGGCAGGCCGCGAGGTGCCTCGCGACCAATGCGGCGAACTCCGAGAAGTCAACGGCATGCGGAAAGACCTCGCGTCCGGCGTTGGATCGCAGGACGAGGTAGAGCAGTTCGCCGGGTCTGTGAGTTCGCTTCGAGCGCACCATCCTGGTCCACCGTCCCGCACGCGAGCGCAGCGAGATTTATCGCGGGCCGACTCCGGAGTATTTTATTCCGGTTGAAAAAAAATATGCTCTGTTTCGAGGCGGGTGAGCTGCATTATTTTGTGGCGGCGAGGCCTCCTGCAGAGCTCGGGGAATCAAATAATCAAACAATCAAGCGACCGACACCGGGAGTTGCAGTATTTGCGAGGGCGATGTGAGGTTTTGATCTAGCCCGGTCGACATGAGTAGTGGACGTCTGTGCGAGTTCCCGGATGGATGGGCTCAAGAAACTCCGCCAAGCGCTGATGCGGCGACTGGTGCGGCGGGGCGCTTTGCCCCAGGACGCGGAGGACGCCATTCACGACGCCTTCGTGCGGCTGTGTCTGGCCGAGAGAAAGCAGACCGTACGCAACCCCGCCGCGTTCTTGACCGACGTCGTGATGAAGGTGCGGATCGAGAAATGGCGGTCCGCCCAGCGTCATCACAGGCTGTTCGTGGACGAGCCGGCGGAGGATCTGGAGCTCGTCGATCTTTCCCCGAGGCCGGATGAGTACCTTCAGGCGGACCAGCGGCTCGAGCGCATGTGGCGCCGGCTGGGCGAGCTCAGCTCACGGACGCGGGAGGTGTTCTTCCTGCACCGCCTTCAGGGTCTGAGCTATGCCCAGATCGCAGCGTCGATGGGAATCTCCGTCAGTGCAATAGAGAAGCACATCGCCCGCGCGGCGCTGCTGATTTCCGACGAGAGGTACGGCGAGTGAGCGCGGGCGAATCCCTGGAGAGCGGGGATCTTCCCTTGAGCGTGCGTGCGGAGGCTGCCGCCTGGCTCGCGAGCCTCGGCGGTCCGCACCGTACCCCGGAGCTCGAGGTGCGATTCGGGCGCTGGCTCGCGGAGAGCGAGCCGCATCGCATCGCGTGGGAGCGCGTCTCGGATGCCTGGGATCTGGCGGGAGGGCTCGCAGCGAAGATCGTGCTGCGGGAGGAGACCGAGGCGCGCGATCGGCCCGAGGTGCACGATCGGCCCGAGGCGCACGATAGGCCCGAGGCGCGCGATCAACGCGCGGTACGCGAGCGATCCGCGGCGCGCCGTCGCCTTCGCCCGCGGGGCATCCTCCGACTCGCCGCTGTAGTCTTGCTCGCGGGCGCGGCCGCTGCTTGGGTTCTCCTCGTGTCTCGCGGCGGCGCGGTGTCGACCGGAACCGGCGAGCGGCGCGTCCTGTCTCTTCAGGACGGCTCCCGGATCACCCTCAATACCGACACGCGCGTCGTCGTGCGCTACGACGCCGAGGCGCGCCGTGTGAGGCTCGAGCGCGGCGAGGCCCTCTTCGAGGTGCGGCGGGCGCCGAGCTGGCCGTTCATCGTCACGGCCGGCGGCCGTGAGATTCGCGCGCTCGGTACCGCCTTCGAGGTTCGCCGATACGGCGAGCAGCAGGTCTCGATCACGCTCGTCGAAGGACGGATCAGCGTCGCGCCGGCCGACGGGGGTGCCAGGCTGACGCGGCAGGAGGTCACGGTGCTCGCCTCTCCCGGTCAACGCGTTACGTTCACGCCGCACGAGGCTCCGAGACTCGACCGGCCGGTGCTGAAGCAGGTGATCGCCTGGCAGAGCGGAGAGGTCGTGTTCGATGACACGCGGCTCTCCGACGCCGCGCAGGAGATGAACCGGTACAGCGAGCGGCGGATCGTCGTCGAGGAGCCCAGCGTGGCTTCGCTGCGCGTGAGCGGCCTGTTCCAGGCGGGCGATTCCCTGGAATTCGCGCAGGGCGTCGCCGAGACGTTCGGGCTCCGTGTGGAGAATTTTGGGAGCCGGATCGTCCTCACTCGACCGGACCGAGCCCGTTCACCGGATCGGCAATCTAAAAATCATTGAGGATTATAGCCTACAGAATCGTCACAACAGATTGGGAACGTTTTGGGGTCGTTCGTGCCGGGCGCCTGAGGCGCTCGGCTCCGGAGATAACCATGAGAGCTACGCTCCAATCTGCTGCCGTCCGTGCCGCCATCTTGTTGCTCGCGCTCGCCTGCATGCCGGCGGCTCATGCGCAGGCGGCCTTCACCTTCGATCTGCCCGCGCAGCCGCTCGCGGATTCGCTGCGGGCCATCGCGAGCGAGACTCGAATCAACATTGTGTTCGATCCCGCCGTGGTCGCCGGAATCGAGGCGCCGCCGCTCAAGGCGACCGCGACCGCCCGCCAGGCACTTGCGCGACTGCTCGCGCGCACGGGCCTGAGGTATGTCGGCGTCGGCGAGACCACGATCAGAATCGCACGCATCGCGGCGCGCGATCCGACCCAGACCGACTCACCGGGGGCACAGGCGCCCGCCGGCGAGGCTCAATCATCGGATGCGAACTCCGGGTCGCCGGGCTCCCCATCTTCGCCACCGGCGCGAAAGTCGGGCGGGTCCGGTCCCGCGAAGCCGGAGACCGAAGCGCAGCTCAGCGAAGTGGTCGTGACCGGCACGCGCATCGCCGGCGCGATTCCGACGTCGCCGGTTCTCACTCTCGACAGGACGACGATTGATGAGTCCGGCTACAGCAGCATCGGGCAGCTGTTGACAGCGCTGCCCGAGAATTTCAGCGGAGGACAGAACCCTGGAGTGATCGGTGCGCGCGGCAACAATCAATTCTCGGTCTCTGGAGCCTCGAGCGCGAACCTGTTCGGACTGGGCGCCGATTCGACGCTGACGCTGGTGGACGGCCATCGCCTTGCCTATGACGAGTACCAGAACGGAGTGGATCTTTCGATGATTCCACTGGCCGCGGTCGACCGTGTCGAGATCTTGACCGACGGAGCATCGGCGATCTACGGCTCGGATGCGGTCGCTGGAGTGGTCAATGTCATCCTCAAGCAGAACTACGAAGGCGTAACGGCCGATGCAAGATATGGGGACGTGACGAGCGGCCAAGCGGCGCAGGATCAATACAGCGTACTCGCCGGGCACAACTGGAGCAGTGGTAACGTCGTAGTCTCCTACGAGTATGCGCACGACGATGCGCTCTACGCGTCCGAACGGCCGTTCTCGTTGGACGCCGAACAGCCGACGGCGCTCTTTCCGGAGCTCAATCGGGACTCGATCTTCCTGAGCGCTCACCAAGGCTTGCCGGATGGCGTTACGGCATTTCTCGATGCGCTGTACACCTCGAGGTCGGACAATACCGTCGTCACCGTCGGCAATCCCGGCGACGAGTTTGCCGAATATGCGACTGTGGACGTCAAGGAATACGGCGTGTCACCCGGCCTATCCGTGACTCTACCGAGGGACTGGAGCCTCTCGTTGCAAGGTACCGTCTCGGACGATCGGGACACGGAACCGGTGAGCATATTCGACGCGGGCACCACATCGCTGCTCGAGAACGAGCTGATATATACCGAGAACGAGCTACGAATCGGGGAAATAGAGGCGACCGGCCCCCTCGTCGATCTGCCGTCCGGTCCCGTGAAGCTTGCCGCTGGGGCAGGCTACCGATACGAAGGATTCCAGCTGAGTACGCCATCCGACCCTTCGCAGCCCGTCACCGACGCGAGTCGCGACGTGAGATACGCCTACGGAGAGCTGGACGTGCCGCTCGTCACGCCGAGCGCGGCGCGTACGCTGCTCGAGCGGCTGGATCTCGACGCGGCCTACCGCTATGAGCGATACAGCGACTTCGGCTCTCAGCCCACGCCGAAGATCGGAGTCGTGTACGCGCCGGAGAATTTTCTGCGGGTGCGCGCCACGTGGTCCAAGTCGTTCCGGGCGCCGGAACTGCTGGACGCGTACGGCCCCCGCCAGCTCTATCTCGAGCCGAATAACTACTACGGTGGGAGTCCGGCGGAGAACTCGCTGTTCAGCTACGGCGCCAACCCGGCGCTCGGCCCGGAAACCGCAACTTCGCGAACCCTCGGGATCGACATTTCGCCACCCGCAGCTCCGGCGCTGAAGATCACTCCAACCTACTTCTACATCGATTACAGCAATCGAATCGTTCAGCCGATCGCGGATCTCCCGCAGGCCCTGACCAATCCGCTCTTCGCGCCGTTCGTGATCGCCAATCCGACGCCCGCACAGCAGCAGGCGCTCATCGCGCAGTCCAGCTTCTTCAACAATTACTCCGGGGCGCCGTACAATCCGGCGACGGTCACCGATATTCTCGAGGACGCTTATCAGAACGCGACCCTCCAGCGCATCCATGGCGTGGATCTGACGGTTCAGGATGCCTGGGCCGTCCTGGGGGGCGATCTGAGCGCGGCGGCGAACGGAACGTGGCTCACGCTTCTGCAGAAAACGATTAGCACGGCTCCGGAGACGCAGCTCTCCGGGACGATATTCAATCCACCGAGTTTCAAGGGCCGGGCATCGGCGACATGGAAGAAGGGCGGCTGGGGCTTCACGGCCGCCTTCAATTACGTCGACTCGGAATGGGACAACTCGGCGTTGCAGGCGGTCCGCGTCGGCTCGTGGAATACGCTCGATGTTCAGCTGGGCTACGATTTTGACGATACGCCAAGCCGGCTGCTGCGAGGATTCAAAGCCAGCCTATCGATTCAAAACATACTCGATCGCTATCCACCTTACGTCTCGCCGAGCTCCACGAGCTATCCCGGACTGGGATACGACTCGACGAACGCCTCGCCCTTCGGCCGGTTCATCAGTGCTTATCTGTCGAAGAGCTGGTAGAGATGAGCCCGCGCCTCTGCGCTCTGGCTCAGAGCCTCGCGCTCGGACTTGCCCTTTCCGCTGGCGCGTGCGCTCGAGCAGGCGCGGCCGGCGCGCTCCACGCCCGTGATGACGCAAGCTCGCCGCCGGAAGTCACGACCCGCAGTCTTCTATCGCTGGGGGACATCGGGGGAGCGCAGGGGGTCCTCTCGGTGTCTCCGAACGGACGGCTCGTCGCTTTTCAGATCCAGAAGGCAGACTTCGGAGCGGATACCTACCGATCGGATTGGTACGTCTCGCCGATCGTCCGCGACGCGAGGCCGTTGTGGGTGGGAAGTGGGGGCGATCTCATTCTGGCGGCAGCTCCCTTCGGACGCCTGAACGGGGCGAGAGCGGACATCCGGCCGCAATGGGCTCCGGATGGACAGTGGGTCGCCTACCTGCGACGGGATGGCGATCAGGTGCAGGTGTGGCGAAGCAGCGTGGACGGGAGGCTTCAAGAGCAGCTGACCCATAACGCCGCGAATGTAGTGGACTTCATCTGGCAACCCGACAGTCGAGCGATCTATTTTCGAGTCGGCAGGTCCAGGGAGGCGATGGCTCGCCAGGATCATGATGAGGGCGAGCGAGGTTATCTGCTCGATGACCGTTTCATGCCCATAGACAGCACGAAGCCCCTCTGGCTTCCTTGCGGGCAAAATCTCTGGAACGTGCCCGCCGTTCCCTCGCAGCGATGCGTACCTCGAATCTGGGTCGTGGAGTTCGGCTCGCGCGCGCGTGAGGCAAATCCGGCGGAGATTCGAGCGTACCAGCATCTGACGGCCCCGCAGCGCCCGGCGGGCGCGGCGGGCAGCGCGCTCGTGCGCTACGTAACCTGGAATCGTGCACATACTGAGGCCGCATGGCTGGCGACCGTGTCGTCGGAGGACAAGGGCTCCACCGCACCGCTCGTGCTCTTCGTCGATGGTCACCGCTGCCCCGCAGCGTCATGTACAGGGCGTCTGCAAGCAGTCTGGTGGCATGGGACAAGCGTGGTGTTTCTCAGACTCGAGGGATGGGCCCACAGCGTTCCGGCCGTCTACTCGTGGGGTCTCGGTCGGGACGCACCGGTGCTCATCTACAGGCAGGATAGTACGCTCAGTTCCTGCGACATTGCGGCCGGCGACCGGCTGGTGTGTCTGCAAGAGACGCCGACAGATCCGCGGAAGATCGTCTCCATCCACCTCCCGGATGGACGGATCGATACGGTCTTCGATCCGAATCCGGGCTTTGCCCGATTCCGGCTGGGACGGGTCGAGAAGCTCGAGGTGACCGACGGCCTGGGCAACCAGGCGTTCGGCCACTTGGTCTTCCCTCCCGATTTCCGTACAGGCTGCCGCTATCCTCTGGTGATCGTGCAGTACCGCTCCAGAGGATTTCTGCGCGGCGGGGTCGGAGACGAATACCCGATCTATCCTCTTGCCGCTTCCGGCTTTCTCGTCTACAGCGCAGATAGCCCCGAGGATCTGCGCCTGACGGCGCACTACGACACGAGCAATTTGCAGGGCCTCGCCGCCCTCGCCCAAAAGGAGATCGGGCCCACCGGATATCGGATGCGGAGCGCTCTACGAGCGCTGGACGCGGCCATCGATCGTCTGCAACGCCGTGGCATCGTCGATGCCTCCGAGATCGGCATCACCGGCCTCAGCGCCGGGGCGGAAGCGCTCTATTTCGCGTTAATCCACTCCACGCGATTTGCAGCGGCGGCGACGAGTGGTTCACCCTCGCCCGACTCCTATTCACTAGAGGTAAATGACGCGGTCCGTGGCATTTTTGAGTCATACTGGGACGCGAAGACCCGCACAGAAGCGATACACACTGGCGATGCCGTGCTGTCGCTCGCCCACAATATCACTCGCGTGAACACGCCCCTTCTGTTCCAAGTATCGGACCACGAGCTGATCTCGTTCCTCCCAGACTACGTCGCCTTGCACGATGCGGGTAAACCGGTCGAGGCGTATGTCTTTCCGGACGAGCATCACGTCAAATCCCATCCACTG
>JASHTA010000236.1 GCA_030040795.1 Gammaproteobacteria bacterium
GTCGGGGTGAGTACCGCGCTCCACAATCCCTCCGGCCGCACGGAGCGGTAGGAGGAGAGCGCAGGGGGCTCGAAGCTCGCCTCCGGCAGGCGCCGGCGCGCCACGAACTCGACGCGCACATCGCTCGGGGAAAGGCCGGCGAGCCCCGCGGCGATGCGCACCGTCAGGCGCTCCCGCTGCGGCAGCTCGCTCGGCGCATCGGAGAGCAGCCGTAGATCGACCTTCGGCCAGGCCTGCCGCACGCGCGCCTTCCAAGCGGCGAGAGTACGGGCGGCGGTAAAGCCCTGTGCGGCAAGCAAGCGATACTGGCGGGCGGCCGGGAGGTACAGCCCGTCGACATAGTCTTGCAGCATGCGCCGGCTGCTGAACTGAGGAATGACGGTCATCATCGCGCGCTTGCTGCGCCTCACCCACTCGGAGGAGTACCCCTCTCCGTTGCGCGCGTAGTAAAGCGGCACGACCTCCTCTTCCAGCGCATCGAGGATCAGCTCGGCCTCGAGGGCGTCGCGGCGCTCCGGATCGCGCACGTTGACCGGCGGAATGCCCCACCCGTTGTCGTACGCCCAACCCTCGGCCCACCAGCCATCGAGCACGCTCAGGTTGAGCCGGCCGTTGATGGCGGCCTTCATGCCCGAGGTGCCGCTCGCCTCGAGCGGAGCGATCGGATTGTTGAGCCATACATCGACGCCCGCGACGAGCCAGCGGGCGAGCTGCATGTCGTAGTCCTCGATGAACACCACCCGGCCGATGAACTCGGGCATCAGCATGAGCTGCATGATCTCGCGCAGCACATGCTTGCCGGGCTCATCGGCCGGATGCGCCTTGCCGGCGAAAAGGATCACCACGGGGCGGCCGGGCTTGTGGATGAGCTGGGCGAGCCGCTGGCGGTCCTTGAGCAGCAGCGCGGCCCGCTTGTACGTCGCGAAGCGGCGCGCGAAGCCGATGGTGAGAATGCTCGGGTTGTGCGGATCGAGCGAGCGCGTGACGTGGCGCCATTGCGCCGCACTGAGTCCCTTGCGCGCATAAGCGCGCTGCAGGCGCTCGCGCACTCCGGCGAGCATGCGCGACTTCACCGACTGGGCGGTCGACCAGTAGACATCATCCGGAACCGGCTCGAGGCGGTGCCAGAAGCCGGGCTCGATCAACCGCTCGCGCCATTCGCTGCCCAGCCGCTCGTCGAAGAAAGCCGCCCAGCTCTGATGCAGGAACGTCGGCACGTGCACTCCGTTCGTGACGAAGCCGACCGGGTTCTCCTCGGGCAGGATCTCCGGCCACTCGTCGGCGCACAGCCGCGCCGAGACGAGGCCATGCATGCGGCTCACGCCGTTCACGCGCCGCGCGCCGTTCAAGGCAAGCCGCGTCATGTTGAACAGACCCGGCGCGTTCGGAGCGCGCCCCAGCTCGAGCAGCTGTTCGGCCGGCACGCCGAGCTCCTGAATGAAGTCGTTGAAGTGCGCGATCATCAGGTCGTGGCCGAAGGCATCGTGGCCGGCGGCGACCGGAGTGTGCGTCGTGAACACGCACATGGAGGCAACGGCCTCGAGCGCGACGGACAGCTCGAGGCCCGACGCCAGATGCTCGCGAAGGAGCTCGAGGATGAGGAAGGCGGCGTGACCTTCGTTGAGGTGCCACACGGCCGGCTCGAGACCTAGCGCTCGGAGCGCGCGGCGGCCGCCGATGCCGAGGATCATCTCCTGCCGGATGCGCGTCGACTCGTCGCCTCCGTAGAGCCGGTGCGTCACGTCGCGATCGGAGGGGGAGTTCTCCGGACAGTTGGTATCGAGCAGATAGACCGGCACACGCCCCGCCTGCGCCTTCCAGAGCCGCGCGACGACGCTGCGGCCCGAGACGCGCACGCTGATTTTGAGCGGCTCTCCCGAAGGGCCGATGACCGGCTCGACCGGGAGGTCGCGGGGATCGTGCTCGGCATACTCGGCGTGCTGCACGCCGTCGTTGTCGACGGTCTGGGTGAAATAACCCTGGCCGTAGAGCAGTCCGACCGCGACGAAGTTCAGCCGGTCGTCGCTCGCGGCCTTGCAGTAATCGCCCGCGAGCACGCCGAGACCTCCGGAGTAGATCGGGAAGCTCTCGTGGAAGCCGTACTCGGCGCAGAAATAGGCGATGAGGGGCGCGGCGGTGGACGGCGCGGGCGCAGCGAGGTACGTATCGAAGATGCGAAGCACTTCGCTGTACCGAGCGAGGTACACGGGATCCTCGGCGGCACGCCTGAGCTTCTCCTGGTCCACGCAACGAAGCAGTAGCCGGGGGTTGCCGCCGGTTTGCTCCCAGAGCTCGCGGTCGAGATCCTCGAACAGCGCCCGGGTGGGCCGGTGCCAGCTGAAGAACAGATTCCCCGCGAGCTGCGGCAATCGGCCAAGCGCATCCGGAATGACCGGTGTCACCTCCAACAACGCGTTTCGCATGAATATCTGGGCAGTACCACGAACGAAGGGCCGCGCAGTCTAGCATCACCTCCGTTATGGTGCAGTGCCGCAACCTTGCTCGAAGCGGTGAAGGTAGACTCGCGGAATGCTCGAGTATCGTGCTTCAGTGCCCGCGCGCTCATCCGGCGCGGCTTTGGGGAGTGCGACGGTGCACCGTGGCGCGGCGTGGCGTGATGCAGTGTGGCGCCGCGCAGCGTGGCGTGATGCAGCGTGGCGCCACGCAGCGACCACGCTCGCGCTCGGTGCGCTTGGTGCGCTTGGTGCGCTCGGCCCACTTGGCAGTCTCGCCGCAGCAGCGACGACAGATGGTGCCGCGGCGGCGCCGAGCACGGCAGCCACGAGCGTCGCGGCGGCCGACGCAGCAGGAGCGCAATCAGCGGCGGCGCAAGCAGCTGCTGGCGCGGCGAAGGGCGTGGCGCAGGGCGGCGCAGCGAAGGGCATGGCACAGGGCGGCGCGGTGAGTGGTGGCGCGGTGGGTGGCGGCGCGGCAACCGGCTGCCTGCCGAATGGGGCTGGCTATCTGCGCGCGCGCATCCGCGGCGCTGTCAATCTCGACATCGACTGGCGCAATGCGCAGCTCGAGTGCGAGGGCGGCTCTCGTCCGACCGGCGGCGGCATCATATTGAGCTTCGCAGGACCGCTGCCGCGGAGCGACAAGCGCATGCGTATCATCTTTGGAATCGGTGGCGCGGCAGAAGGTCACGCGGGCCGCGCGCTGCCGACCAACGTCACCGTGATCTTCGAGGGGGAGCGGCGGCTCTTCTCCACGCGCGGCGATGACAAGTGCACGGTCGACCATCTGCGCCAGGAGCGTCTCGGGCCGCCGGACGGCGCCGTCCGCCACTATCGGGTCGTCGCGCGAGGCTTTTGCTTCGAGCCGGTCGGCGACATGATACGCAACGAGCGCATCGTCATCAGCCGCTTCGATTTCGCCGGCCGCACCGCCTTTCCGTGAGGAGACCTTTGTGATGCACCGATCTGCCATGACTCTGCTGGCCGCCTCTCTTGCGACTTTCGCGCTGTGCGGCGTGGCGCTCGCTCCCGTGAGCCGGGCTCAGAGCGCGCCGTTGCAGGATCTCTCGACTTATGCGCGCACGACGGTCGAGATTCACAGCAAGTCGGGAACACACCGGTTCGATGTCTGGGTGGCGGACACGAGCACCCGCCAAGAGCAGGGACTCATGTTCGTGCGCGACCTGCCGGCCAATGAGGGGATGCTTTTCCCCAACTGCTGCAGCGGCATCTGGATGAAGAACATGTACATCGAGCTCGACATCGTCTTTGTCGGCGCCGATGGACGAGTCTCGAAAATTGCCGAGCACGCGCGGCCGTTCGACGAGACGACCATCGGTGCGCCACAACCGGTGAAGGCCGTGGTGGAGCTGAAGGGCGG
>JASHTA010000237.1 GCA_030040795.1 Gammaproteobacteria bacterium
TGGATTCTAAGTCCAGCGCGTCTACCAGTTCCGCCACTTTCGCGCGCACGCTGCTGGCTCTGTCGCCACATTATAGCCGATGGGGCCCCTCGGGCCGTTGTACATAACGCACTGGGCCCGTCGGGCACGCACCTTGCACCGGCCGGGCGGGATACCGTGCATACAGCCGGCCGGCTGCGGAGCGAGGTGCGGTCGAACGGCTCGAGCCTGTGGGTGAAATGAATGAACGCGCAGAACCTGTCGATCTATGGCGGTCTCGAGCCGGCCAACCGTTCGGCTGAGCCGATGACGCACGACGACACCGGTCACTCGGCCGAGCCGATGACGCAGGACGACACCAGCCACTCGGCCGAGCCGATCGCGCACGACGACACCCCTCATTCGGCGGCCGACCGAGAGCGCGAGCAGGGCCAGAGCGACTCGCGGGCGAGCGAGGAGCGCGACCGCGCCCTCATTGTGCAGGTCAGCACTTACGCCATCTTTGCCGTCGATCTGCGCGGGCGCACCACCACTTGGAACGAGGGAGTGGAGCGCATCATCGGTTGGCCGCGCGAGGAGTTCATCGGCCAGCCCTTCGAGCGGCTGTTTGCGCCGGAGGACATCGCCCGAGGCTCGCACCGGCGCGAGCTGCAGCGCGCGGCGGAGGAAGGCAACGTCACGAACGAGCAGTGGCTCAAGCGCAAGGACGGCTCGCTGTTCTTCGCGACAGGAATCACGAGCCGCCTCGTCGATGCGGCGGGGCACGTCGTCGGCTTCAGCAAGGTCGTGCGCGACCGCACCGCCTGGAAGCTCGCGCAGGACGAGCGCGACCTGCTGCTCGAGAGCGAGCGCAAGGCGCGCGAGGAATCCGAGGCGGCGAACCGCCTGAAGGACGAGTTTCTCGCCACCCTCTCGCACGAGCTGCGCTCGCCGCTGAACGCGATCGTCGGATGGGTGCACGTGCTTCGCAGGTACACCGAGGCGAGTCCCGAGATCGCGCGCGGCCTCGAGGTGATCGAGCGCAACGCGAGGTCGCAAGCTCAGATCATCAACGATCTGCTCGACATGAGCCGGATCATGACGGGCAAGGTGCACCTCAACGTGCGCACGCTGAGCCTGCAGAAGGTCACCGCAGCCGCACTCGAGGGCATCCGGCCCACTGCGGAAGCGAAGGAGATCCACCTCGTCACGGAGCTCGATCCCAACGCGGATCCGGTGCGCGGCGATGCAAACCGGCTGCAGCAGGTGCTCTGGAATCTGCTCACGAACGCCGTGAAATTCACGCCCGTCGGCGGAAGCGTGCGGATCGCATCGGTGCGCGACGACTCGCACGTCGAGCTGAGCGTGCACGATACCGGCGTCGGCATCCCGAGCACGTTTCTGCCGTTCGTGTTCGACCGCTTCAGACAGGCCGACGCCACGACGACGCGCCTCTACGGCGGCCTTGGCCTCGGACTGTCGATCGTCAAGAATCTCGTGGAGCTCCACGGCGGTACCGTCCGCTGCACGAGCGCGGGCCAGGATCAGGGCTCGACGTTCACGGTGCGCCTGCCGCTGCTGCTGCCCGATGCGGCAAGCGCCGATACCGCGGAGCGGATGGCCCCCCTCTCCTCCTATCCGCTCGAGTCGCTGCCGAAGCTCGACGGCATCGTTGCGCTCGTCGTGGATGACGAGGCCGATTCGCTCGTGTTCTGCGGCCGGCTGCTGGAGGATCGCGGCGCGAAAGCGCTGCTCGCCGTCGATGCCGAGCAGGCGATCGAGATCTTGCAGTCCGAGCCGGTGGACATCCTGATCAGCGATATCGGCATGGCCGGCTCGGACGGCTACTCCCTCATCGCGCAGCTGCGCGCGCTACCCGAGACCCGAACGGCGCACATTCCAGCGATCGCCGTGACGGCCTTCGCGCGCGCCGAGGATCGCCAACGCTTGCTGCTCGCGGGCTTCCAAATGCACATCGGCAAACCGATCGAGCCGGAGGAGCTGATCGCGGGAATCGCAAGCCTCGTCGGCGTGACGAGCCACAAGGACCTGCCGCACGGCGGCTAAGCGCGAGCACTCACACGGCGACTCCAGGCGGGATGGGAGGCTGGATGAAGCGCCACGGATCGGCCTCCGACCCGCGCGGCGTGGGGATCTCGATCAGCCAGGGCCGGCCGTCGGAGAGTGCCCGCTCGAGGGCCGCGCGCATGCTCTGCGGCGTCGCGACGCGCGCACTTGACACGCCGAACGCTTCGGCCAGCTTCTGGAAGTCGGGATTCACCAGCTCGGCACCGAGCAAACGCCCCGCGAAGCTCTGCTGCTGATCGCGGCGAACGTTGCCGAATCCCTCGTTGTTGAAGACGAGCGCCACCACACCGATGCCGTATTGGACAGCCGTCGCGAGCTCCTGCACCGCGAACAGAAAGCCGCCGTCGCCGCAGATCGCGACGACCGGGCGGTCCGGATGGGCAACCTTCGCGCCGAGCGCCGTCGCGTATCCGGCGCCAAGCGTGCCCTGGTAGCCCGAGGCGATGAACGTCCGCGGCTCGTAGACCGGGAAGCCGTACCAGGACGTAAAGCCGACCTGAGAGATCTCATCGGTCACGATCCCGTTCGCGGGCAGCGCCTCCCGCAAGGCCTGGAGATAGGCGATCTGCGGCTGCACGGACTGGATGTCGGCCGCCGCCTGCACGCGTGCGCGCGCGATCTCCTCGCGCCACGCCGACCGCCGGCGAGCGCTCTTGCGAATCTCCGTGAGAAGCGCGCGCGTTCCCTCCCCGGCGTCCGCCACGACACTCACATCCGGAGTGAAGCGGCGCATCTCCGCAGGATCGATATCGATGCGGAGGGATCTCAGTCCGCTCGGGCGAAAGGGCCAGCGCCAGAGCGGCACTTCGAGCCGCGTACCGATGCCGATCATCAAATCCGTGCGCGGCCAAAGCCGATACGCCTCGGCGATCGTGAGCCCAAGCTCGTGGGCGTTGCTCACGATGCCGCGCCCGCTGCGGAAAGCGACCACCGGCGCGTCGATCCGCTCCGCGAGCTCGAGGATCTCGGACACCGCCCCGAAGGCCCCGCCACCGACGAAGATCATCGGCGCGCGGCTCTCTCCAATCAGTCGGGCGGCCTTCTCGATCACGTCCGAGCCGGGAGGCGGCACAGGCAAAACGGGAAGCGGCGCGCAGGGCTCGACGTCCTCTTGTTGCGTGAACACGTCCCACGGCATCTCGAGCGCCGCGGGCCCTGGCCGGCCGGACCGCATCCGCTGGAAGGCCTGCGCGACCCTGAGCGGCGCGAGCGCGGGATGCTCGATACGCTCGGCCCACTTCGTAAAGCCGCGCAGCGTCGCGAGCTGGTCGGTCATCTCGTGCAGATGGCCGCGCCCCTTGCCGAGGAATGCGCGCGGTACCTGCCCCGTGAGACACAGCACGGGCTGATTGCCGCCGAATGCGGTCAAGAGTCCCGCGCCGGCGTTGAGCACGCCCGGACCCGGCACCACCGCGCAGACCGAGGGCCGGCCGGTCGAGCGCGCGAACCCGAACGCCATCGTGCTGCACGCCTGCTCATGGCGTGCGCCGATCACCTTCAAGCGCGGCTGCGCGCGCTGCAACGCATCGAAAAGCCCGTAGATCTGCGCACCCGGAAGACCGAAGACCGTATCGATTCCATGGGCGAGCAACCCCTCGACGATCGCCTCTCCGCCTGTGAGTCTCTGCATCTCTTCCCTCTCGCCCCGCGCGCTCCTCGCACGCCCTGCCAGAATAGCGCTCATCGGGGCGCGCAGCGCGCACGCCGAGCCGCATCGCGTCGCGTCGCGTCGCATCACGTCGCGTCGTGTCGTATCAGGGGGGCGCGGCCTCGGGCGAGGACCGGAGGGCCGGAGGGCCGGAGGGCCGGGCTTGTGAGCAAGCTATTTTTAGCTAAAATAGCCAAATGTCAAAGCAAATATCCGCAAGCCAGGCCAAGAACAACTTCGGCGGCCTGCTCGACGATGTGACGAGCCTCGGCCGGGTGGAGATCGTCAAGCACGGGCGTCTCGTGGCCGTCGTTCTGTCGCCGCACGCAT
>JASHTA010000238.1 GCA_030040795.1 Gammaproteobacteria bacterium
GGGCGAATGGGCGCGCAGCAGCGCGCGAGCGTGATCGGCAGATCGCCCACACCCTCGATCTCGACGGGGCTGCGGCGTTTCCCGGGGGTGCGCCGGAGCCTGCGCTGGGGCTCCGGCTGCAGGCGGCTGCGCTGCCGCGCAATGGCCTGACCGAGCTGAGTCGAGGTGACCGTGCCCTCGCCGAGCAGCTGGTACAGGTCGTCGGCATTGTGCGCGCCCAGCTCCTCGACGAGCGCCGCGAGCAGCTCGGGACCGGCGCCCGCGCGGATGAGCTCGCGCTCGGCGATGGATCGGCCGGCGGTGCGGTTGTCGACGCTGTCCTGCCGGCGAAACCACGCGCGGACCTTCGAGCGGCTGCGAGGGGAGGCGAGATATCCGAGCTCGGGTGCGAGCCAGTCCCGGCTCGGGGCCGGGTGCTTGCCGGCGATGATCTCGACGACTTCGCCGTTGCTCAGGGTGTGGGTGAGCGGAACGATGCGGCCGTTCACCTTCGCTCCGCGACAGCGATGGCCAAGATCGCTGTGCACGTGATACGCGAAGTCGAGAGGAGTCGAGCCGCGCGGCAGGTCCACCACCTCGCCCTTCGGAGTGAGCGCATAGACGCGGTCCGCGAAGAGCTCCGCGCGCAGGCGCTCGAGGAAGTCGCGCTCCGCCTCGGCGGCCGGGGCGGGCGCGGCCTCGACGGGCTGCAGCAGCCGCCGGACCGCCTCGATCTTGCGCTCGTACCCGAGGTCGCGAGGGCCGCCTTCCTTGTACTGCCAGTGCGCCGCGACGCCGAGCTCGGCGTGCTCGTGCATCTCGCGCGTGCGGATCTGAACCTCGACGGTGAGGCCCTCCGGACCGACGATCGCCGTGTGAATCGAGCGGTACAGGTTGCCCTTGGGCGTCGCGATGTAATCGTCGAACTCGCTCGGGATGTAGGCCCACCGGCCGTGCACGATGCCGAGCGCGGCGTAGCAATCGCTCACGGACTCGACGACGATCCGCACCGCCCGGATGTCGAAGATCTGCTCGAAGGGCAGCTGTTTGCGCAGCATCTTGCGGTAGATACTGTAGATGTGCTTCGGACGGCCGTAGACGAGCGCCGCGATGCCCGCGGCGCCGAGCTCGGTGCGCAGCGCGGCGCAGAACGACTCGATGTAACGCTCCCGATCCGCGCGCCTCTCGTTGAGCGCGGCGGCGATTCGGCGGTACTCCTCGGGCTCGAGCCACCGGAAGGCGAGATCCTCGAGCTCCCATTTGATCTGCCAGACGCCGAGGCGGTTGGCGAGCGGCGCAAACACGGACCGCGCAGCCCTCGCTGCGCGCTCCCGGTCCTGCGGAACGAGCTTCACGGCGTGCCTCAGCCGCACGAGCTCCATGGCGAGGCGCGCGAGGACCAGCCGCGGATCGCTCACCACGGCGAGCAGCATCTTGCGCACGCTCTCCGCCTGATGCGCATCGAGCCCCTGCGCCGGGGACCAGCCGGCCGGCAGCCCGAGCTCTCCGAAGCGCGAGAGGTCGGTGGCGATCCGCACGGGGGCGGCTCCGGCCAAGCGCGACAGCGCTTCGGCCGTCAGCCCCGGACGGCCGAGCGCCGGTTGCACGAGCACGGCCGTCGCGAGCTCGGCATCGGAGGACAGCGCGCCGATTCTCTCCGCCGCCTCGGCCGCTTCGGCAAGCGCCGGCACCGGTACGAGCAGCGCGCGCTCGAGCGCCGAGCGTACGCTTGCGATGGCGCTCAGGATTTCCGGCGGACAGGCTTGAACGGTTTCCACTTGTGCCGCGCGTGCGCCGGGAGACCGGGCGTGTCGTGGGGGCGCGTTTGCCGTTATGATACGCGCACGAGCCGCGGCGCGGCGTGGATGCCGGCCTGAAGCTGTGCACAGCGTAAGATTCGAAGGCTATGGGCCCGGCGATTCCGCGGTGATGGTGGACTGTCTCACCGACAATCGCGACCGGACAGCCTCGGAGGTGCGCGCGACGCTCCTCAGCCATGGCGGCCATCCGGGGGCGGCCGGATCGGTCGGCTATCTCTTCAAGGAGGTGGGACGGCTTACCTACGCAGCCGGCACACCGCTCGAGTCCCGTCTCGGCCTCGCATGGGAGGCGGGAGCAGAGGACGTGGTCGTGGGCCGGAAAGGATCGGTCGAGGTGCTCACCGATCCGGCCGAGCTCGAGGCCGTGCGCTCGCGCCTCATCCGGGCGGGGTGCGAGCCGATGGCGAGCGAGATGACCTACCGAGCGTCCGTCACGGTGGAGCTTTCCGGCGAGGCGGCAGCCGAGATGATGGGGTTGCTGCGGGCGCTCGGGAGCCTCGGGGACGTGCGGAGCATCTACACGAATGCCGAAGTGGCGGGCGAGCTCCTGGCGGGCGTTTGATCCGGGCGCGGCGGGTCCGGCGCCGCTGCGGATCGTGCCGGGCACTCGGGCGCCCGTGCGAATTCTGGGACTCGATCCCGGGTCGAGGCGCACGGGTTACGGTCTAATCGAGTGGCGAGGCGCCGATGCGGCGCATGTCGCGCACGGATGCATCGTGCTCGAGGATGCAGGCGTCGCGCGGCGCCTGCGCGCCATCTTCGAAGCGGTGGATGAGCTCATCGCAAGGCATCGGCCGGACGAGGTCGCCGTGGAGCGGGTATTCATGAGTCGCAATGCGGACAGCGCGCTGAAGCTCGGGCAGGCGCGCGGCGCGGCGCTGAGCGCCGTCCCCCGCGGCACCTCTGTGTTTGAATACGCGCCACGCGCGATCAAGGTCGCCGTGGTGGGATTCGGCGGCGCGGACAAGCAGCAGGTGGCTCACATGATGAGGGCTCTGCTCGGCCTGACCGGCAGGCTTCAGGCCGATGCGTCCGATGCCCTGGCGGTCGCCGTCTGCCACGCGCACTCCCGCCACGTGCTCGGTGGGTCGCTCGAATGATCGGCTCGCTGCAGGGCCGCATCACCTCGAAGACCCCGCCCCAGCTCACGATCGATGTGGGCGGAGTGGGATACGAGCTCGAGGCTCCGATGTCCACCTTCTTTCACCTGCCGTCGGTCGGCCAGGAGGCGCGCCTGCTCACGCACCTCGTCGTGCGTGAGGACGCTCACGTGCTCTACGGATTCGGGTCGGAGGAGGAGCGGCGCCTCTTCCGCAGCCTCCTCAAGGTCTCGGGCGTCGGGCCGAAGATCGCGCTCGCGCTGCTCTCGGGCCTCTCCGTCGAGGCCTTCGTCCGTTGCGTTCGCGGCGAGGACGCCGCCGCGCTCACTCGTGTGCCCGGCATCGGACGCAAGACGGCGGAGCGGCTGATCGTCGAGATGCGCGACCGGCTGGGCGGAGCCGACGGAGAGGGCGCGCAGAGCGGCCCGCGGCCGGTGCCGGAGAGCCCGGAGGACGAGGCATTCAACGCCCTGCTCGCGCTCGGCTACAAACCGGCGGAGGCGACTCGCTTGCTCAAAGCCGCGGGCCCCGGTACACACTCGACCGAGGAGCTCATCCGGCGCGCCCTGCAAGCCGCCGCGCGGGACTGAGGTAGGCGCATTTGGAATCCGAAAGAGTGGTGAGTCCTGCCGTCCGCCCGGACGACGAGGCCGTCGAGCGGGCGATTCGGCCGCGCCGCCTGGAGGAGTATGTCGGCCAGGCGCAGGTCAAAAGACAGCTCGAGATCTTCGTGGGAGCCGCGCGCCACCGAGCCGAGGCGCTCGATCACGTGCTGATCTTCGGTCCGCCCGGACTCGGCAAGACGACGCTCGCTCACATCATCGCCGGCGAGCTCGGAGTAAACCTCAGGCAAACTTCAGGTCCGGTGCTCGAGCGCCCGGGAGACCTCGCCGGCCAGCTCACGAAGCTCCAATCGCGGGACGTGCTCTTCATCGATGAGATCCACCGCCTGAGCCCCGTCGTGGAGGAAGTGCTCTATCCGGCGCTGGAGGACTTCCAGCTCGACATCATGATCGGGGAGGGGCCGGGCGCACACTCGATCAAGCTCAGTCTCAAGCCGTTCACGCTCATCGGCGCCACTACGCGCGCGGGACTGCTCTCGTCGCCGCTGCGCGACAGGTTCGGCATCGTGCAACGGCTCGAATTCTACGGCGTGGAGGACCTCGAAAAGATCGTCCGGCGCTCGGCGGGTATACTGGGCGTCGAGATCGACACAGGCGGTGCGCACGGCATTGCGCAGCGCTCCCGAGGCACGCCGCGCATCGCGAACCGCCTGCTGCGCCGTGTGCGCGATTATGCGCAGATGCGGGCCGACGGCCGTATCGGCGAGCGGGTCGCGACGGAGGCGCTCGACATGCTCGAGGTGGATCCGGAGGGCCTGGACACGCTGGATCAGAAGCTGCTGATCACCATCATCGACAAGTTCGCCGGCGGCCCGGTCGGCATCGAGAGCATCTCCGCGGCGATCGGGGAGGATCGCGGCACGCTCGAGGAGGTGATCGAGCCCTTCCTCATCCAGCAGGGCTTTCTCATGCGCACGGCCCGCGGCCGGATGGTGACGGGCAAGACGTACGCCCATTTCCATCGCAAACAGCCCGAGGACTCGGCATCGATGTCGCTGCCGCTGGAGCCGCAGCGGTGAGTTTCTGCTGGGCCGAACGGGTCTACTGGGAGGATACGGACGGCGGCGGAGTCGTGTACTACGCGAACTACCTCAAGTTCCTCGAGCGGGCGCGGACGGAATGGCTGCGTGCCCAGGGTGTCTCCCAGCGCGCGCTCGCCGAGGAGCGGGGTATCGTCTTTACGGTGGCGAGCGTCGAGATCAGCTACCGGCGGCCGGCCCGGCTCGACGACGATCTGCTCGTCACGTGCGAGCCTACGCGCACCGGGGGCGCGTCGTTGCTGTTCGAGCAGCGAATCTATCGCCGTGCGGTAGCGGATGCGCCGCCCGAAGCCGGCGAGCTGCTCGCTACGGCGCAAGTGCGTGTCGCATGCGTCGACACACGCACGTTGCGGCCGCAACGATTGCCAGACTTCGTGGTCGACGTCGTGACCACAGCTTAAGGAGCGGGCCTGACATGCCGCAAGACTTATCCGTCGTCCATTTGATCTTGCAGGCGAGCGTGCTCGTGCAGGTCGTCCTCGCCTTGCTCGCCTTTGCCTCGCTCACCTCGTGGGCCATCATTTTCCAGAAGCGCATGGTCACCAGGCGGGCCCGCCAGGAGGCCGATCGATTCGAGCAGAGCTTCTGGTCCGGGGGCGATCTGTCCCAGCTTTACCGCGGCATCGAGTCGCGCGGCGGGGCAACCGGCATGGCGAGCATCTTCGAGTTCGGCTTTCGCGAGTTCGCGCGCTTGAGGCAGCAGGGCTCCGTGCCGACCGACCAGCTCCTCGAGGGTGCGCGCCGCGCCATGCGCGTTGCGCAGCTGAAAGAGATCGATCGCCTGGAGTACAGCCTCGCGACGCTCGCCACGGTGGGATCGATCAGTCCCTACGTCGGGCTCTTCGGCACGGTGTGGGGCATCATGAGCGCGTTCGCCTCGCTCGGGAACGTCCAGCAGGCGACCCTCTCGATGGTCGCGCCCGGAATCTCCGAGGCGCTGATCGCCACCGCAGCCGGACTGTTCGCGGCCATTCCGGCCGTCGTCGCCTTCAATCGCTATGCGGACCAGGTCGGACGGCTCGAGATGCGTTACAACGCCTTCATGGAGGAGTTCTCCTCGATCCTGCAGCGGCACGCGGCGCGAGGTCCGGAGCGGGCGGCCGTGGGCGGTGCGATGGCGGCTCATGGAGCCGGCGCCGCGGCAACGGGAGGGGCGCGCTGATGCCCCAGCTTTCGCGAGGCCGGCGGCTGATGGGCGAGATCAACGTCGTGCCCTACATCGATGTGATGCTGGTGCTGCTCATCATCTTCATGGTGACGGCGCCCCTGCTTCAGGAGGGGGTGAAGGTGCAGCTTCCGTCGGCGCCCGCCCGTCCGCTCGACAAGGATCTCACCAAGAACGCGCATCCGCTCGTGCTGTCGATCGACAGTGAAGGCCGCCTCTATCTCAACATCGGCAGCAACCCGAAGGAAGCGCTCGATGAGGCGACGGTCCAGGTCCGAGTCGCCGCGGCCCTGCAGCAGGATCCGAGCCGGCCCGTGCTCCTGAAGGCGGATTACCGCATCTCCTACGGCCAGGTGATGAGCGCAATGGTCATGCTGCAGCACGCCGGGGCGCAGTCCGTCGGCTTCGTGAGCCAGCCGCTCGCCACTCAGCGCGCCAAGCGCGGCTGACGGGTCTCTCGAGCGCATGCCACAGCTCGAACGCCGGAGCGACCGCTGGATCTCCACCGCACTGTCCGTGGTGCTGCACGCTGCGCTCATCGCCGTGCTCATCTACGGATGGCTGAGCTTCCGCCGGGAGCCGAAGCCAACGCCGAACCTTGCCATCAATGCGACGGTCGTCGGCCCCCAGGCGCTGAACGGCTCGGGGGCGGTCGCCAAACCCATCCCTCGCACGCAGGCGCCGAAGCCCGCTCCGGCCAAGCCACCGCCACCACCGCCGGTGCCCGCTCAGACCCCTCCGGCTCAGCCGCTGGCTCAACCCCCCGCGCAACCGCTCGTCGATGAGCAGACGGTTCCGCCGCCTCCTGACCTCGCGGCTCGGCAGGAGGCGGCACGCAAGGCGAAGGAGGCGGCTGCCGAGAAGCAGGCCGAGCAAGCACAAGCGGATGCGGAACAAAAGGCGAAGGCCGAGGCCCAACGCAAGGAGCAGGAGGAGCTTGCAGCGAAAGCGGAGGCCGACCGCAAGGCGAAAGCCAAGGCGGAGGAGGAAGCCAAGAAGGCGGCCGAAGCCAAGGCTGCGGCGGAAGCGAAGAAGCGGGCGCTTGCTGCGGAGCAGCAGCGGCTCGCCGAGGCGAAGCGCAAGGCCGAGGAGCAGCGCAGGGTCGAGGAGGCGAAGGCGCTCGCCATGAACCCGACCGACCTGCAGCAGAGCATCAATGCGGAGGAGAAGGCGATGACCGCCCGCTCCGGGCCCGCCATGGCGAGCTGGGTGCAGCTGATCACGGCACGCATCGAGCACGCCTGGATCCGCCCGCCGAGCGCGCGCCAGGGCATCGATTGCCTCGTCGATGTGACCGAGGTGCCGGGCGGGCAAGTGGTCAACGTGAAGGTCGGCACGTGCAACGGTGATGCCGCGGTAGTCCAATCGATCCAGGACGCCGCCTACCGCGCCTCACCGCTGCCGGCGCCCCCCGATCCCGCGCTCTT
>JASHTA010000239.1 GCA_030040795.1 Gammaproteobacteria bacterium
TGTTCCGCTATCTACACGATGCCCGCCGGCGCAGCCAGTTCCAGACGCTGCGCCGAGTGGTGATCGGGATTCTCCTTGCGGTCGTGCTGACCCTCGGACTTGCGTCCCAGATCGGATCGCTCGCGACGTACGCCGGGTTCCTGACGGCGGGGCTCGCCGTCGCATTGCAGAACGTGATCCTCGCGATCGTCGCGTACTTCTTCCTCATCGGCCGTTACGGCGTGCGGATCGGCGACCGCATCACGCTCGCCGGTGTCACGGGGCGCGTTGCGGAAATCGGACTCATCAGAATTTATCTGATGGAGCTCGCGGGCCCGGATCTGCACTCGACGGGGCGTGTCGTCGTGCTGTCGAACGCCGTGCTGTTCCAGCCGCAGGCCTTGTTCAAGCAGATTCCAGGCGCCGATTATCGCTGGCATTCGATCTCGCTCACGCTCGCCCACACCGCCGATGTGGCGGCGGCGCAGCAGCGGCTGAAGCATGCGGCCGATGCCGTGTACGAGCAGCACAGAGCGTCCATAGAGCAACGCCACGCAGCCGTGCAGCGCCTCGTCGACTTCGAGACATCCATGCCGTGGCCGGAAGTGCGCGTGCGGTTCGCAGAAGGCGGTCTGCGCTTCGAGATTCGTTATCCGGTCGAGGCCGATCACGCCGTCGCCATCGATCGGGAGATGCTGAAGAGCGTCCGGGACGCGCTCGAGCAGGAGCCGAAGCTGCCCGTCGCGAATTCCGGAGAGCCCGTGCTCGACCATGCCGAGGAGTAGCGGTCGAGCGATCGAGACATGACAGGCGAACGATATGACAGGCGAATGAGAGGAGAGGGGCGATGAGAATCGAGGCGGCCGTTTCGCGCGCGGGGGCGCCCTATCCGGAGGTCACGACGGTGGACATCGAGCCGCCACGCGCCGGCGAGGTGCTGGTGCGGATCGTCGCAAGCGGCATCTGCCATACCGACCTCGGTGCGCACGCCGGTCGGGGCGCCGGCACGCCGAAGCCCGTCGTGCTGGGTCATGAGGGCGCGGGGATCGTGGAGCAGGTCGGCGAGGGTGTCACGACGCTGCAGCCCGGGGATCACGTCGTGCTCAGCGGCTCATCCTGCGGCGAGTGCCCGAGTTGCCGGCGCAATTTCCCGAGCTACTGCCACGAGATGCTGCCGCGCAATTTCGGTGGATTGCGCATGGACGGCACGAGCGCGCTGACCGAGAACGGGACGCGCTTGTTCGGGCACTTCTTCGGTCAGTCGTCATTTGCCCAGTACTCCATCGCAAGTGAGCGCACGGCCGTCAAGGTGTCGCGGGAGATTCCCTTGAGGATTCTCGGGCCGCTCGGGTGCGGCGTCGTGACCGGAGCCGGCGCAGTCCTCTACTCCCTGCAAGTGCGGCCGGGCGACAGTCTCGCGGTGTTCGGGACCGGCGGCGTTGGGCTGTCCGCCGTGATGGCCGCACGGCTTGCCGGCGCCTCCCGGATCATCGCGGTGGATGTGATCCCCGAGCGGCTCGCGCTCGCTCGCGACCTCGGCGCGACGGACACGATCGACGCGCGCACGGGCAATGCCGGCGAGGCGATCCGCGATCTGACCGGACATGGCGTCAACTTCAGCTTCAATACGACCTTGGCGCCCGAGGTCTTCACGCAGGCCCTCGAGTGCCTGGCGATGCGCGGCGTAGCGGGCTTCGTCACGGCACCGCGCGGCGAGTGGAAACCGGCGATGTTTCCGATGCTCGCGGGCGGCCGGCGGCTCCAGGGTATTCTCGGCGGAGATGCGGCCCCGCAGATCGCCATCCCGATGCTGATCGAGTACTTCCGCCAGGGCCGGCTGCCGTTCGATCGGCTCATCCGCTTCTATCCCTTCAACCGGATCGCGGACGCGTTCCGCGACATGGAGCATGGCGCCGCCATCAAGCCGGTCGTCGAGATGGCGGCGTGAGCGCGCCGGAATCGTTAAGTCAAGCCACCCGCGCCGGCTTGTCGCGAATCGGCGCCATGAGACGGAGTTATTGCACTTCCTTCCTCGGCGCGCCGACAATTGATCCGGTCTGCGAGCACGTGGGCTGGGATCTCGGGGTATGGAGTTGCTGGCGAGCCTGTGGAAGCGCCGCGCGCGTCAACATGAAACAGCGGTCCGTCGCGTCGATGCGCGGCTGGACGACGCCGCGGCGCTCGACGAATTGCTCGCGCTGCTGCCGGAGGCGCAGGATCTCAAGGCGCGCTTGAGCGGTCCGTTCTTTGCGAGGGCGTGGGACACGGATGCACAGCGCGATCACTGGCTGGCGAGCGATGGCATCCGGGTGACGTGCTACACGATCACGGGACTCACGTTGCCGCAGGCCGCCGCCGTGCGCGTGCGCTGGGATGCGATGCGCGGCCGCGCCGCGCTCACGGAGGAGGTGCTCGCCAATCTCGTGGCGAGAGAGACGGGAAATCCGGTTACCCTGGTGACTTGAAGCGTTGAGGCGCGCTGGGGGTACGAATCGATGGGCACGGGCTCGGTCGTCGCGCTGTCCGGTGGAATCGGCGGCGTCAAGCTGGCCCTGGGGTTTCAAGGCATCTGCGCACCTGGCGCGCTCACCGTCGTCGTGAACACCGGGGATGATTTCGAGCATCTGGGACTCGCGATATCCCCGGACGTTGATACGACGCTCTATACGCTCGCCGGTCTGGCCAATCCGCAGCTCGGCTGGGGACGGGACGGTGAGACCTGGAACTTCATGGCCGAGCTCGAGCGTCTCGGCGGTGAGAGCTGGTTCCGGCTCGGAGACAAGGATCTCGCGGTTCACGTGGAGCGCACGCGCCGCCTCGCGAAGGGCGAGCCTCTCTCGGAGATCATCGGCGACTTTGCCCGCCGGCTGGGACTTGCCGCGCGAGTGCTGCCGATGTCGAACGATCCGGTGCGAACGATCGTCGAGACGGCGGCGGGAACGTTGAGCTTTCAGCACTACTTCGTGAGGGAGCGCTGCGAGCCCGCCGTCGCCACGATTCGGTTCGAAGGTGCGCCGGACGCTCGCGCCACGCCCGCCGCGCTGCAGGCGCTCGAGCGGCAGGACCTCGCGGCAATCGTGATCTGTCCCTCCAATCCGTATCTCAGCGTCGATCCGATCCTCGCGATTCCCGGCTGGCGCTCCGCGCTGCAATCGAGCGGTGCGCCCGTCATCGCGGTCTCGCCCCTCATCGGGGGTGAGGCCGTGAAGGGGCCGACGGCGAAGATCATGCGCGAGCTCAAGCTCGAAGTCTCGCCGCTCACCGTCGCGCGACACTACGCCGGAATCATCGGGGGTTTCGTCCTCGATGAGGCTGACGCAGCGCTCGCCTCTCGGTTAGACGTTCCCGTTCACGTGGCACCGACGCTCATGCGCACGCGCGCGGACAAGGAGCGGCTCGCGCGCGAGGTGCTCGACTTTGCGAGCGCTCTGCACGGCCGCTCTATTCGGCCGCACGGCGGAAGTGGACGCGGTGAGTCGTGACGAGACCCGCAAGCTCGTGGCCACGCCGAAAGTCGCGGACGTGCCGGATCATCCACGCTCGCGCCTCGGCTGCGTCGCCCCGCTCGAGCGCTTCCCGGATGCGCCGCTGCGCCGTGGCGATGCGCGCTCGTGCCTGGGGAACGCGGTTGATCATTGCGCGCAAGGAGGGCTCGAGCAGCTGCAGCAGCGGCTCCTGAGCGAGCATCAACACTCGATTGCGCGTCGCTTCGCCGATGGTGCGGAAGAACGCCGCCACATGGTGGACAGCAAGGTCCGCATCGGCGTTCTCCGCGGCAAAGCGCTGTGCGGCGGCGGCGATGCGCTCGAGGTTGGCCCGCGTGCGCCGGCGCGCGGCAGATTCGGCGATCGGGGGCTCGAGGACGGTCAGCGCTTCCCAGACGTCAAGATACGTCGTCTCGTGCATCGCAAGCGCGCGGCTGATCCCCTGCGCGATAATGCCCGGCGTCGGGCGCGTGACGGCCAAGCGCTTGGAGCCGGGACGGCGAATGAGAAGCCCGCTCGACTGAAGCTCGCGGAGGGCTTCTCGGACCGTGGAGCGATGCACGTCGAACTGGCGCGCGAGCTCGGTCTCGGGCGGAAGGCGATCGCCCTCGCGCAGCGTGCGGTCGAGAATGCGATCGCGAAGCGCATCGGCCACCCTGCGGTATGCCGGCTTCGAGCGAATCGGCGCGAGCTCGGCGCTCAAACGGCGGGCTCCGCGCCCGAGCCGCGAGGCTCGACGAGCTCGCGGCCGATCAGCATCCGGCGAATCTCCTGCGTTCCCGCGCCAATCTCGTAGAGCTTTGCGTCGCGAAGCAAGCGTCCGGCGGGATAATCGTTGATGTAGCCGTTTCCGCCGAGGATCTGGATCGCCTCGAGGGCGGCACGTGTTGCGTGCTCGGCCGCGAATAGAATGCAACCGGCAGCGTCACGGCGAGTGATGCGGCCCTCGTCGCACGCCCGGGCTGCGGCGTACACGTAGCCGCGGCCCGCATTGAGCGCCGTGTACTGATCGGCGAGCTTGGCCTGAATCAGCTCGAAGCTGCCGATCGGCTGTCCGAACTGGCGACGCTCGCGGGCGTAGGGCAGCGCGAGATCGAGCGCCGCGGCGGCGAGCCCGAGCGGCCCGCCCGCGAGCACGACGCGCTCGAAGTCGAGCCCGCTCATCAGCACGCGCGTTCCTCCGTTTTCCTCGCCGAGCACGTTGTCGGCCCGCACCTCGCAATTCTCCAGGACGAGCTCGCAGGTGCTCGAGCCTCGCATGCCGAGCTTGTCGAGCTTCTGCGCCGTCGAGAAGCCTTTGAACCCGCGCTCGATGATGAAAGCCGTGATGCCGCGAGAGCCTACAGCCGGGCCCGTCCTGGCATAGACGATGAGGACATCCGCATCGGGGCCGTTGGTGATCCACATCTTGCGCCCGTTCAGCACGTACCGGTCGCCTTGGCGAACGGCGCGCGTTTGCATCGAGAGCACATCCGAGCCGGAGGAGGGCTCCGACATGGCGAGCGCTCCAACGTGCTCGCCCGTCAGGAGCTTCGGCAGATACCGCTCGCGCTGCGCGTCGGAGCCGTTGAGCCGCAGCTGGTTGACGCAGAGGTTCGAGTGCGCGCCATACGAGAGGCCCACGGAACCCGAGGCCCTCGAGATCTCCTCCATGGCGAGGACATGAGCGAGATAGCCGAGCCCCGTGCCGCCCCAGCGCTCGGGCACGGTGATGCCGAGCAGTCCTTGCTCCCCCAGCACGGGCCACAAGGAGCGTGGAAACTCATTCGACTGATCGATGCGCTGCGCAAGCGGAGCGATTTGCTCTTGCGCGAGCCGCCGCACGGCCGCTCGGACGTCCGTGAGCGTTTGTCCGAGTCCAAAGTCGAGCTCGAGAGACTCAAACGGCAGCATGGCTCACCTCGCGTCGGCTCAGCGGGCGTCCGTTTGCCTCACGTGGAACGACGCCGTAGGATTGTCGGACAATTCGTCCATTCCGGGCAAGGGGTAGACTCGTTGGAGCCGACGCTGCCGGGACCGACTCTGCCGGGACTCGAGCCTACGGTGTTCCACAAGCTGCTCATCGCGAACCGAGGGGAGATCGCCTGTCGCATCGCGCGAACGGCGCACCGTCTCGGGCTCGAGGTCGTGGCGGTCTATTCCGACGTCGATGCCGGCGCACGCCATGTACGGCTCGCCGATGAGAGCTGGCCGATCGGTCCGGCACCGGCGCAGAAGAGCTATCTCAACGGACGCGCC
>JASHTA010000240.1 GCA_030040795.1 Gammaproteobacteria bacterium
GCTTTCTCCCGTAGGACGTATGCGGTATTAGCCAACCTTTCGGCTGGTTATTCCCCACTACTGGGTAGATTCCGAAGCATTACTCACCCGTTCGCCGCTCGTCGCCAGGATTGCTCCCGCGTTACCGCTCGACTTGCATGTGTTAGGCACGCCGCCAGCGTTCAATCTGAGCCAGGATCAAACTCTTCACTTGAAGACTGTGAGCTTCAAGCGACAGAGCGTCCAAAGGCCCAAACGCTTCTGCGGAGCACAGGGCGCTCCACTCGAGCTACTGCTGGACATTTTGGTCACTCGGTCATATGCCTCTTCAGGCCAGACGCGAGTCCCCACACAAATTACCTGCCGAACTTTTAAAGAGCATCCCGGCCGCGCAGGGCCGGGTGTCGCGCGTCGCCGCGCGCCATGAGTCAAAAGGGGCCGGAAGTATAGCCCTGTGGGCGCTTCCGTCAACCTTCGTCCAATACGGATTTCCCCCGCCCCTGTCGCGCTGCGACAACGGCTGCGAGGGGCGCGCAGTATAGCCAGCGTGGGGGGCTTGTCAACGCATTGTCACACTCCAATTTCAGGGATGGGCCGCCCAGTCGGGGATGAGCCGCCCATTCGGGGATGGACCGTCCGGCGGCGCGGCCGCCGGGCAGAGAGGAAGTTCCGGAATTCGCAGGGCTTTTTCGCCTGGAAGCTCAGGTCTTGCGCGCGAGCTTCACCCGCGCGAACCGGCGCGTGCCCACCTGCAGCACGTGGTCCGCGCCTGCGCTCAGGATCAGCCCCCGGTCGGACACCCGTTCCCCGTCGATCCGAACCGCGCCTTCGCCGATCTTGCGGTACCCCTCGGAGGTGCTGGAGACGAGGCCCGCCTCCTTCATCACGTTCGCGAGCTTGAGCCCCGCGGCCTCGACGAGGACCGTGACGGGCGGCAGGTCGGTCGGAACGGTCCGCTCGCTCACCCGGGCGAGGAACTCCCGCTGCGCGCGCTCGGCCGCCTCGTGCCCGTGGAACCGCGCCGCGATCTCGGCCGCGAGCTCGAGCTTCACGTCGCGCGGATTGCGTCCACTCGCGATCGCCTCCTTCAGCGCGGCAATCTCGGTGAGCGGACGAAACGACAGCAGCTCGAAGTAGCGCCACATCAGCGCGTCCGAGATCGACATCACCTTGCCGAACATCGAATCGGGGCTCTCGTTGATACCGATATAGTTGCCGAGCGATTTCGACATCTTGTTGACGCCGTCGGTGCCTTCGAGCAAGGGCAGCGTCATGACGACCTGGGGCTCCTGCCCGTACGCCTCCTGAAGCTGGCGGCCGACGAGCAAGTTGAATTTCTGGTCCGTGCCTCCGAGCTCCACATCGGCCTCGAGCGCCACGGAGTCGTAGCCCTGGACGAGCGGATAGAGGAATTCATGCAGCGCAATCGGCTGGCCGGCCTTGTGGCGCTTGGAGAATTCATCCCGCTCGAGCATCCGCGCGACCGTGTGGCGCGCCGCGATCTCGATGAGTCCGGAGGCGGGCATCGGGCCGAACCAGCGCGAGTTGAAGTCGACTCTCGTGCGCTCGGGATCGAGGATCTTGAAGACCTGCTGCTCGTAGGTGCGGGCGTTTGCCTGGACCTGCTCCGGTGTGAGCGGTGGCCGCGTGGCGTTGCGGCCGGAGGGATCGCCGATCAGTCCGGTGAAGTCGCCGATGAGAAAGATCACCTCGTGCCCGAACTGCTGGAACTGCCGCATCTTGTTGAGCAGCACGGTGTGACCGACGTGCAGATCCGGAGCGGTGGGATCGAATCCGGCCTTGATCCGAAGCGGCTTGCCGCGGGCGAGCTTGCGCGCGAGCTCCTTGGGCGTGAGCACCTCTTCTACGCCGCGCTCGAGCTCCGTGAGCACCTCGGCCGGGGCCGCGCCGTTTGGGTTCGTCTCGGTCATGCAAAACAGGGGGGATTCTTGGGTGGGAGCCCCGGGCCCGACACTTTACCGGTCTCGCGTGCCCGCGTGCCACATCACCGCGCCGCGTATGCAGGTTGACCGGCGCGCGCAGACTCAAGTACGTTCCACCGATGTCCTCGGCATCCGAGAAGTCCGCGCGCGCTCGCGCGCGAGCACCGGCTCTTTGGCTGTCGGCGGCCGTTATCACGATCATCGCGGCCCTCGCGGTTCTCGCCTGGTCCCGGCTGAGGGTCCTCGACGCACCGGCCTCTCCGACCTCATCGGGCCCGAAGACCGTCCCGGGCCTCCTGGCCGCGCAGGGCCCACCGGCCCCGCCAGGCCCACAGGGGGCTGCGCCGCGCCCGCAGACCGCGCCACGCCCGCAGGCCGCCTCGACCTCACCGGCGACTCCCGTATCCGAGACGGTCCAGGTCACCGTGGGCCGCAACGACACACTCGATCGGATCTTTCGCCGCATCCGGCTCAGCCGCGAGGATCTCGCGACGCTTCGCGCGCTTCCCGGACTCGAGCAAGATCTCGATCGCCTGCGGCCTGGCGAGACACTGACGCTCGTGCGGCACGGAACGGAGCTGCTCGGGCTCACACGGCGGCTGAGCCTGGCCGAGACCCTGAGAATCGAGCGAAGCTCGGCGGGCTTTCAGGCGCGCGTGCTGGCGAATCCGCTCGAGACGCATGTCCGAACCGTCTCGGGGACGCTCGACCACTCGCTGTTCGAGGCCATGGCCCGCGCCGGGGCCCATGAGCAGACCGCACTCGCGCTCGGAAGTGTCTTCGCCTGGGACATCGACTTCATCAAGGATCTGCGCCCGGGTGACTCGTTTACCGTCACCTATCAGGAGATCTTCGAGAACGGCCGCTATGTCGCCGACGGGCCGATTCTGGCCGCGCGCTTCGTGAACCAGGGACGCGAGTATCTCGCCGTTCGCTACGTCGCGCCGGACGGCAAGGCCGGCTACTACACGCCGAACGGCCGCAGCCTGCGCAAGGCGTTTCTGCGAGTGCCGCTCGCGTTCACGCGCGTGAGCTCGCCGTTCAACCTGCATCGCTTCCATCCCATCCTGCACCGCATCCGCGCACATACGGGGGTGGATTACGCCGCGCCGATGGGTACGCCGGTCCACGCGGCCGGCGACGGCAAGGTGATCTTCGCCGGGCGCAAGGGCGGCTACGGGAACGCCGTCTTGATCGACCATGGACACGGGATCGTCACAGTCTACGGGCATCTTTCACGGTTCGCGCGCGGGATCCGCAACGGACGGCAGGTGACGCAGGGAGAGGTCATCGCCTTCGTGGGGATGACCGGGCTTGCGACGGGTCCGCACTTGCATTACGAGTACCGGGTGAACGGCGTGTTCAAGAACCCACAAACGGTGAACCTGCCCGAAACGGTGCCGATCTCACCGGCTCTGCGCGCGGACTTTCTCGCCAAGACCGGACCGCTCCTCGCTTCGCTCTTTCCTCCCGTCGGTCCGGCCCTGGTCTCGCGATGAGAGAGCCCCGTGGACGCGCCTGATCTCAAGGCACCCGACTACTACATCAATCGCGAGCTGTCGTTCCTCGAGTTCAACGACCGGGTGCTGGCGCTCGCCTTCGACGAGAGCGTGCCGCTGCTCGAGCGGCTGAAGTTCCTCTGCATCTCCTCGAGCAATCTCGACGAGTTCTTCGAGATCCGGGTGGCCGGCCTCAAGCACCTCGAGGAGCTCGGCTCGGCCCAGCTGGCCCCCGATGCGCTCTCCATCCCCGAGCAGCTCGATGCCATCCACAAGCGCGCAGTGCAGCTCGTGTCGGAGCAGTACCGCTGCCTCAATGAAGTGCTGCTGCCGGCGCTCCGCACGGCAGGCATCTACCTGCTCGGAAAGGCCGATTGGACATCCGAGACGCGCCAATGGCTCGAGCAGTACTTCAAGCTCGAGGTCGAGCCGGTGCTGAGCCCGCTCGGGCTCGATCCTGCGCGGCCGTTCCCGCGCATCCAGAACAAGAGCCTGAACTTCATCGTCCGGCTCGCGGGCAAGGATGCGTTTGGCCGCAACAGCGAGCTCGCGATCGTCCAGGCTCCGCGCTCGCTGCCACGCGTCGTGCCGATTCCTCCGAGCAACGGGCAGCGCCCGCTCGTGCTGCTCACCTCGATCGTCCAGAGCTTCGTCCCGAAGCTCTTCCCCGGCATCGAGGTCCTCGGCTGCTATCAGTTTCGCGTCACGCGCAACAGCGACCTGTTCGTTGACGAGGAGGAGATCGACGATCTGCGCCGCGCGCTCGAGGGCGAGCTTGCGCACCGTCGCTACGGCGAGGCCGTGCGTCTCGAGATCTCGCGTGACTGCCCGGACGACATGAGCGCGTTCCTGCTGCGGCAATTCTCCCTCGCCGACGTTGACCTCTACCGAATGCCGGGGCCGGTCAATCTCAATCGGCTCTCGGCCATCTACGACCTCGTCCAGCGGCCCGACCTGAAGTATCCGGTGTTCACGCCGGGGCTTCCCCCGGAGCTCGCGAACACGGGCGGTCGAGACCTGTTCGCCGATATCCGCCAGGACGATGTGCTGCTGCACCATCCCTATCAGAGCTTCGCGCCGGTCATGGACTTCGTGCGTTATGCGGCGACGGATCCCCAGGTGCTCGCGATCAAGCAGACGCTCTATCGCACCGGCGCCGACTCGCCGATGGTGGACGCTCTGGTCGCCGCGGCCCAGGCCGGCAAGGACGTGACCGTCATCATCGAGCTGCGGGCGCGCTTCGACGAAGAGGCGAACATCGAGCTCTCCAACCGGCTTCAGGAGGCCGGAGCGCACGTGATGTACGGTGTCGTCGGCTTCAAGACCCACGCCAAGATCACGCTCATCGTGCGCCGGGAGACCGACGGCATTCGCCGCTACTGCCATCTCGGGACGGGCAACTACCACCCGCGCACGGCCCGTGCGTACACGGACTACGGCCTGTTCACGTGCGACAAGGAAATCGGCGAGGACGTGCACGAGCTGTTTCTGCAGTTGACGAGCCTCACGCAGAGTCCGCAGCTGCAGCGGCTGCTGCAGTCCCCGTTCGTCCTGCACCGGGCGATGATCGAGAAAGTGGACCGCGAGGCCGAGCACGCCCGCGCAGGCCGGCCGGCCCGGATCATCGCGAAGATGAACGCGCTCGTCGATCCGCAGGCGATCGAGGCGCTGTATCGCGCCTCGCGCGCGGGCGTGAAGGTGGACCTGGTCATCCGCGGCATTTGCGGGCTGCGCCCGGGCATCCCGGGCGTCTCGGAGAACATCGCCGTTCGCTCGATCGTCGGGCGGTTCCTCGAGCATTCGCGCGTCTTTTACTTCGAGAACGACGGCGAGCCGGAGCTCTACTGCGCGAGCGCCGACTGGATGGAGCGCAACTTCTATCGGCGCGTCGAGATCGCCTTTCCCATCAAGATGCCCTCCCATCGAGCGCGCATCCTGGAAGACCTCGCGGTCTATCTCTCGGACAACATCCAGGCATGGCAGCTCGGCGCCGACGGCCTCTATCGCCGCGCCTCACCCGGCGACGCCCCCGCCGTGTGCGCTCAGGAGAAACTCCTCGCGAGCTATGCCGCGGGATCGGGGTTCAGTCTCTAACCGCTCAGCCGCGCCCGCGCGCGGTAAACACTCGCAGCCGAAATCCGTGCGGCTTCAAGTGATCGATCTCCTGCTGCAAGTCGGCGCTCGTGAGCGGATGGTCCTTCAGCCAGCGTCCGGGGAAGCTCACCTCCAGCGATCGCGGCTTCGCGGCGAGCTCGATCGAGGGCAGCGCCGTCGGGCTGCGGCCGCGATGCAGCAGCACGGCGAGCCGCAGCAGCACGATCAGATGCACCGTGCTGCGATCCCACGGAGGTACGAGCTCGTCGAGTCCGTCCAGCGAGAGCTTGCGGCGATGTCCGCCGACCAGGCGCGCGAGCAGCCGCTGCTCCTCGCGCGGGAAGCCGGGCATGTCCGCGTTCTCGAGCAGGTAGGCGCCGTGCCGGTGATAACCGCTGTGGGAGACATCGAGGCCGATCTCGTGCAAACGGGACGCCCATTTGAGCGCGAGCTCGGCGAGCGGGTCCTCGAGCCGCCAGGCCGTCTTGGTCTGTCCGAGGAAGTCGAGAACCGTCGCCTCCACGCGATCCGCCTGGGCGAGATCGACGTGGTAGCGGTGCTGCATCGCGCGCACCGTGCGCTCGCGCGCATCCTCATCGGTGAAGCGGCCCACCATGTCATACAGCAGCCCCTCGCGCATGGCGCCTTCGGCGATGCGCATCTCCTCGATGCCGAGCACCTCGAGGATCTCCGCGAGGATGGTCGCGCCTCCGGGAAACACCGGCCGGCGCTCGTCGGTGAGGGACGAGAGCCGCAGCTCGCGGATATGGCCCGCCTCGCAGAAATAAGCGAGCAAGCGCTCGAGACTCGCGGGCGTGATGGCGTTGATCTGCGGGTCGAGCTCGCGGACCGCCTCTGCCAACACCCGGATGGTGCCGGAGCTGCCGACGGTGTGGTCCCAGCCGCGGCTGCGGAAGGCGGCTTGTACCGGCTCGAGCTCCAAGCGCGCGGCGACGCGTGCGCGAGAAAGCCTCTTCGGCGAAAGCTTGCCGTCGCGAAAGAACCGCTCGCTCGAGCTCACGCAACCGAGCTGCACGCTCTCGAGCTCGAGGGGTACGAGGCCTTCCCCGATGATGAGCTCCGTGCTGCCGCCCCCGATATCGATGACGAGGCGCCGCCCCGGCTCGCTCGGCATGGTGTGGGACACTCCGGAATAGATGAGCCGTGCCTCCTCCATCCCGCCGATGATCTCGATCGGATGGCCGAGCGCTTCGCGCGCGCGCTCGAGGAACGCCTGCTTGCGCCGGGCAAGGCGCAGCGCGTTGGTGCCCACGACGCGTACACTGTCCGCGTGCATATCGCGCAGCCGCTGGCCGAATCGCTGGAGGCACGCGAGTGCCTGGGCCGCCACGTCCTTATCGAGCCGGCCGCTCTCCTCGACGCCCGAGGCGAGACGGACCATCTCGCGCAGCCTGTCGATGATGACGAGCTGGCCGTGCGAGTAGCGCGCGACGACCAGGTGAAAGCTGTTCGAGCCGAGATCGACCGCCGCCAGGATGTCCGGAATGGGGCGGACAGCCCGGGCCGGCGAGGAGTCCGCGGAGGTGGAATGGACCGATGCTGCGGGACTCACGCTCGGAGTCTACGGCCGCACTTCCCGATTTGCACGCGCGCCCGCCTTGCGGCCGCGACTCCATCCTATCTCCACTCCCGGAACTGGTGGCTATGCGTGGCGCTCACCGGGAGCAGCTCGCCGTGACCTTTCAGCTTGACCTCGAGCGTTCCGCGGAAGGAGCGGTAAATCACATCGATGGCGCCGACGTTGACGATCACACTGCGGTGGATCTGCCAGAACATCTGCGGGTCGAGCTTCTCCTTCATCTGGCGCAGCGAAGCGTTCATCAGGAAGGAGCCGTGCGGGGTCGCGAGCGTCGTGTACTTGTGGTCCGCCCGCAGGTAGGAGATCTCCGCGATGGCGATCACGCGCAGCTCGGAGCCGTGGGGCACCGTCAGCCATTTCAAATACTTCGACTCGGGCGGCACGATCTCCTTCAGCAGCTCCGCGATCCGGCTCAGATCGGTCGGGGGATCCGACAAGCGAGCCCGCAGCCGCTCGATGGTGAGCTGCATGCGCGGCACGGAGATGGGCTTCAGCACGTAATCGAGCGCGCCCTGCTCGAAGGCCGCTACGGCGTACCGGTCGAATGCGGTGATGAATATGACGTGGGCCCTGCCGCTCAGCCGCTGAGCCACCTCCAGGCCGCTCAGTCCGGGCATCTGGATATCGAGAAAGAAGACGGCAGGCGCGAAGCGCTCGAGGGCGGCGAGCGCTTCCATGCCGTCGCCGACCTCCGCGAGAATCGCGAGCTCCGGCCACAGCTGCGCGAGCGTGTCGCGGATCTCCCGCCTGACGAGCGGCTCGTCCTCGGCGACAACGGCGGTCGGCTGAATCACTGGGAGGCTTCGCGCGAGCCGGGCGCAGATCCCGGCACGGCCACGCCGCCCGGCGACACTCTGCCGCGCAGGTCGGCAATCAGCTCCTCGAGCGTCTGGTCCGCAACCGCCCCTCCCGCCGCGTAGAGGTCGCGCACCCGGGCCAGCTGCCGCAGGAGCGAGCCGGAATCGATCTGCATCTCTGCGGCCGCCAGGCGGGAGGTCACAAGCCAGCTCTCCGCCCGCACGCGCTCGAGCTCCACGGTGCGTACGCCGGCCAGTATCCGTGCCGTGCTCTGGCGGTTGAGATAGACCATCATCACCATGCCCCAGTACGTGCAGATATTGAAGAACGCGTTCAGGGCCTCGAGGGTCTCCCTGTTCGGATCCGCGCGATCGAATATGCCGCGCAAACCCCATTGCATGAGTGTCGCCGCCGAGGCCGCGCACAACAGCGCCACCACGAATGCGCGCCACACCGGCCAGCCGCGGCGCACGGCCTCGTCGCCGGCGAGCGCGGCCAGCAACACGAACAGCGCGGCGAGCTCCTGATTGACCAGGCTCAGCAGCATTGGGGATTGCCCGCTCCGGCCCCACAGCTCGAGCCACGAAAACAGGGCGAGCAGGAAACCCAGCGCCTGGGTCGCGAGAACGGCCCGCCAGGTCACCGCGCGCAGCACGGCGAGCCCGAACCCGGCCGTGCCGCGAGGACGGCCCGATGGGGCGGAAGGTCCAGTGAAGCGCACGATACGGTCCTCAGTGCGCCGGCATGGATATGCTCGCGATCACGCCATGCGGCTCGCAGGGCCTGAGCGAGAGCGCCGCGCGCGGCCCGTACATCATCAGCAAGCGCCGGTGGATGTTCGCGAGTCCGGCGCCATGGCCGTGACGCACCTCGAGGCCGCGGCCGGAGTCGGCCACCCGGAGCAGCAATGAATCGCGCTCGCGCTCGGCGCTCACGCGGATGAACCCACCCTCCACCGCCGGATTGACGCCGTGCTTCAACGCATTCTCAACCAGGGTGAGCAGCGTCATCGCCGGGATGCGCACCTGCGCGAGGTCCTCGGGACACGCCACCTCGTAACTGAGCCGAGCGCCCATGCGCACACGGTAGATCGCGAGATAAGCGTCGACCAGCTGCATCTCCTGCGCGAGCGGCACCTCATTCTCGCGCAGCCGCGGCAGCGCGGCCTCGAAGTAGCGGATGAGGTTGTCCAGCATCTCGACGGTGGCCGCCCGGTCGCTGCGCGCCAGCGCGCGCACCGCAGAGAGGGTGTTGAACAAGAAGTGCGGCTCGATCTGGGCACGCAGCAGCTGCAAGTGCGCGCGCTGCAGCTCGGCGTCGAAACTGGTACGTTCGATGCGCGTGCGCATCAGCGTATCCGCCGCCGCGCGGGAATAGCTGTGATAGGCGCACACGATCACCACCAGTCCCGGGGTGACCAGTCCATCGAGTACATATCCGGCCGTCCTCCAATCCCATCCGAAGGTGACGCCTTCGATACCCAGGCACCACCACCCCATGGGAACGGTAGCAACGAGCAGCCAGGCGACGCGGCGCGCACCGGTGGGCGGAGCCAGGTTCACGACGATGGGGGCGAGGAGCAGGCCCGGGATGACCGCCACCAGCGACCGGCTGAAATAAAGCGAGGCGCTCTGCAAGGCCGAGGCCACGTGCCCAGCGATCATCTCAGGCAGCACCGCCTGCACCGTCCACCACGTCACGAGCATCAGCGACAGCACGAGCATGTAGCTGAAGCCGTTGAAAAGGCCGCGAAAGCGGTCCCACAGCAGCGGACCTCGGTGCAATAGCGGGATCGCGGTGGTGCTCATGGCGTGCCCGAATATTAGCCAACGCGCCGATCCGAAGTCATGCCGCGCCGCCAGGAATGCGCTCGGAGATCGCGCGTTTGTGTGCGGCCGAGGCCCCCGATTTCCGCGGTCGTTCCGTGCAGGGACACTTTCAGGCCCGAAAGAGCCGTGTTCGTCGGAAAGTTGCGGCGCGGTCCCGTCGATGTCTCGCGACTCTAATCCAACAGGGCTGCCCCCGCACCGTTTCAATCGGTGGGGGGCTGCCTGGGCGTCAGCGGGCGTCAGGGAGTCGCAAAGGCTGTCGCCCGCGTCCGCGGCACGGGCTTACACAAGACGGCGAGGATCACGCGGCGAAAGACGACCCGCAGCCGCAAGTGGTGGTCGCGTTGGGATTGCGGATCACGAACTGCGCGCCATCGAGACCCTCGCGGTAGTCGATCTCGGCGCCGGTGAGGTACTGCACGCTCATGGGGTCCACGAGCAGTTTCACACCTTGATTCTCGACGCAGGTGTCGCCTTCTTGCAGCTCTTCATCGAACTCGAAGCCATACTGCAGGCCCGAGCAGCCGCCGCCCTGCACGAACACCCGCAGCATCAGCTTCGGGTTGCCCTCGCCGCGGATCAGATCGCTCACCTTCCGCGCTGCAGCATCGGTAAA
>JASHTA010000241.1 GCA_030040795.1 Gammaproteobacteria bacterium
ACCTTCAGCATGCTGCCCTGATCGGCGCGGACCTCTCGCGAGTAGTTTGGAGAGTGGCTGTTCGCCACGGCGCGGATGGCCGCGACGCGGTTCGCGAGGTCCTCGGCGAGTGCCTGGCTGGTGATGCCGCGAGCTGCGAAATCCGGCGGTACGGTGAAATCCTCGACGACGAGGCTGTGGTCGCTCATCGCCTCCACTGTCATGCGCACCGCGGCGATGATCACACCCAGGGCGAGCAGTGCGATGCAGGTGTAGAAGGCATTGCGCATGTAGTCCGCGTAGCGCTTGCGCTTGGCGGCGCCGACGGTCAGGCGCAGATGCGTCAGGCGGGAGGTATGCTCGTCCTTCAGGTGCTGGGCCTGAAGATCGAGCAAGTGCGCCTGCTTGTCGAGGAACACCTCGGTCTTGCGCGCGACTCCGGGGTCCTGGCGCGAGGCGATGGCCGCGATCGCGGCCGCGAAGGCCTCGGCGCCCGCCGCGGCCTCCGGGACGGCGGATTCGGACCTGTCCTCGTCGCCGCCGAGAACGCCTTCGAACAGATCGTCCGCCACCGTCGTACCCGACCCCGAGCTTATGGTGCTCTTCTGTCCCCGGGGCGGGGACGATACGCGGGCGATGGTGGGAGCGCAAACGCGAGCTCGTCAGAAGGACGGAGCACGAGTTCTCCAGCGCCCGGGCACTGCCTGTCCTGGGGTCGGCGGTCGTCTGCCAGAGAGCGACGTCCGTGTCGGACGTCTCCTGGGACGGCTTCTCGGTCGTCTTGTCCGACGTCCCCGGCATATGCCCGCGAGCGAATTACTGCTCGAAGACGTCCGATTTGAACGTAGCTACGGCGCGCTTCACGATTCAATATTGGAAGCGTTCCGTCGGACCTCCCCACATGCCCTCGCTGCTGCACGAAACGCTCCTCCTGCTGTTCCGCAACCGCCCCGATCTCGCCCCGCAGCTGGTCCGCGAGGCGCTGCGCGGCGAGCTGCCACACTACAGCGACGCTCGCATCGAATCGGCAGAGCTCAATGAGGTGCAGCCCACAGAGTATCGGGCCGACCTCGTCGTGGTGCTGCGCCAGGAGAAGCCCGTGTTCGGCATCGTCGTGGAGGTGCAGCTCGGCAGCGCTGAGGACAAGCTGTACAGTTGGCCCGCGTACACGGTGAACCTGCGCGCGCGCCTGAGGTGCCCCGTATGCCTGCTGGTCATCACGGCGGAGGAGAGTGTCGCGCGCTGGGCCCGTGAGCCCATCGAGCTCGGCGGGGGCAACCGCTGGAGGCCGTGGGTGATCGGACCGGCGGTGGTGCCCGAGGTGCTCGATGAGACCCGTGCGCGGAAGGAGCCGGAGCTCGCCGTGCTCTCGGCGATGGCGCATGGTCAAGACGCGGACCCCTCGAAGGCCGCGCAGATTGCCTACGGAGCGAAACTGGCGAGCCTCGGGCTCGATGCCGATCGAAGGCAACTGTATTACGATCTGGCGATGATGACATTGACGGAGGTCGCCCGCCGGGCGTTGGAATCTATGGACCCTGCAAAGCACGAGTACCTCAGCCCGTTTGCCAGAGAATACTTCGGCCAGGGCAAGGCCGAGGGCAAAGCCGAGGGCCAGGCCGAAGGCCGTGCGGAAATCGTGATCAAACTGCTGGCTCTACGCTTTGGTCCGTTGTCGGCGGAGGCGGAAGCTCGGATTCGCGCCGCTGGCATCGAGGAGCTGGACGACATGGCTGTGCGAGTGCTGACGGCCTCGACGCTCGATGAGGCGCTCGCCGCCGAGTGAACTGCGAGCGGTCGATCACGATCTCGACCGGATGATGACGATCTGGAAGGCGACAGGGATGACGTGGCAAGTGCGCCGGTCGTGCAATAGCGGCCGCTGGCGCACGGCTTCGGCGAACCAATGTCGCCGAGTTCCCCCATGGCGCTACTACCCCTCCGTGCGTGATGTCCGTCCGGAAAGTGTGCGTGACCGAAGCCGATAGTTGATGCGTGGGGTGACGGATCAGAGACGGCCACGTTGAGCGATGTGAGTGATGCGCTCTTCGGTCAAGTCCGCAGAACGCGCTGGCCACGCCGCCAGTATCCAGGCCCGCTTCGGCGCCGCCTCGCACGGAGCGCTATCCGGGAATTCGAGTTCTCCGATTTCCGGATCGCCTCGCCCGATAGTCCGACGGTTTGAACGCTCGCCTCTGCCCTCGCAGGGCATCCCCCTCGATACGCTCGGCAAGCGTATCGAGATCCGAGATCGTGACACCGCACGCAGCGAAGTGCTCCCGCCATCCATCGATCACGCCGATGACGCGAACGACTTCCGCGGCCGCCTGCGCGCGCGTGTAGCCAAACAGCTCGCACTGCGACATGGCATTGGCGAGAGTGGAATCGCGCTGATCGGTTCCGACGACGAACTCCTGATGACCTTGACCCGAATTTGCCGGAAGGATGTCGTAGGCGGGCGCCAACCGATATCTTCCCTGCCGTCTGGGGGCCACGACCTGCAGCGCATGGTTCTTCTCATGATCGTCGGTGTTGTCGATGAGAATGTTGAATACCATGCGGCGGAACAGCTCCTGCATGTCACGGAGGCTCAGGTCGCCTTCCGTCACACCCGCGCGGCGCAGAAGCTGCGCCAAGCTCGGATATCCCAGCTCGGGCTCCCGCCCCGAGACGGTCTCGGCACGCAGCGCGGTTCCGGCTGAAATGCAATGAACGCGCCGAGCACCTTCCCGATCATATCGGCGCACGGCCACGGCGTGTTCGCCCACGAGCGCAACTACCCTCGTCTCGGCTACTCGGATACCGGCCAACGCAGCCAGCGTCATCGACGCGTGCTCGATGAGTGGCGCGTCGATGGGCTCCCCATCGAAGAACTTGATCATCCATTGCACGCCGCCGATCGCGATGAGAGCTTTCGGCTTGGCACCGCCAAAACTGCCGCCGGCCGCCAGCATCTGACGCTC
This sequence comes from Gammaproteobacteria bacterium, assembly GCA_030040795.1. GTDB lineage: Bacteria > Pseudomonadota > Gammaproteobacteria > Steroidobacterales > Steroidobacteraceae > JASHUC01. The sequence continues at coordinate 2,943 of JASHTA010000241.1, forward strand.
GACTCGGCTCAGAGGCTCCTTGGTGTCCACCTTACGGACCACTTCGCTGAGCTCCTGCGCCTGCTCCAGCTGCGGCAATGGACCGTTGGTCCGCGGAAGATACTGTGCCTGTGAAGTTGATACGCCGAGTGCGCCGAAGCGATCGTCTCCCGCGTCATACAAGTACTCCATCAGAGAGAGGCGAGCGGGCTTGTCGAGATACTGGATCACCCGCTCGCCCCAGCGGTCGGGACGAGCATCATCCACGGCGCCTACCGCCATTCCCTTCCACCGCGGGAGTTGCTCAATGTCTGTGAGCGGTAGGTCCTCGCTCAAGGGAAAGCCGTCAGTCAGCCAATCGGCTCCATACTGCAGGGAGACGCCCTTCCCGGCCTCGACGAGGCGCAACTGGCCGACGTAACGCGGCAGAGCAGGATCGGCGAGGAACCAAAGATACAGCTCGTCGAATCTCACAAGTCCTGCACCGGCACGGTCGTCTCATCAGATCGCTCGGCGTCGGACTCATCGTGCTGCCGCTGCGCCGCTCTTTTCAGCCTCGCCTGCGCCGTTGCCTGGATGCGTGTCCTTCCGAGCGTCTCGGCTTGGCGTATGTCCAGCTCCAGCGCGCCGCGATCTTCCTTGGGTGTGGCGAGGGTTGCGAGTGCCGCATCTCGGCCGATCAGCCAAAGCGCGGTGGCGAGCACACCCAGGCTTACGCTGGGCTCGCCCGCCTCCAGCCGCTGCAAGGTCGGGACACTCACGCGCATTCGTTTTGCCCAGGTCTTGAGAGACTCCTTGCGGCGAAGCCGGGCAACCGCGAGATCTGCCCCGAGCTGGGCCAGCGCCGCAAGCGTCGCCGGCGGAATCTGGGTGAGAGCTAATGAGGCCTTACTCACACATATAATTTAATGTATATGCTTTATACAGTCAACTATATATTATACTCTAGGCCGACTTAGCTGAGGCCTTATCCGTAAAGATATAGAGAGCCGACTCGCCTCCGGCGACTAGCCGGAGGCCGCCGAGCGTTGTTTGCTCGCCGCCGCATCGCGCGCTTGCTTCAGCGCGGCCCAGTTGGGTGCATATCTCAACGCTGCGTCGTACTCGGCGAGCGCTTGTTTGAGGTGGCCCTGCTTGACGAGCACATCGCCCCATTCCTTCAGCGGGTCGGCGAAGTGCGGACCCTTCTCGTGCGCGAGCGCCAATTCTCGCGCGGCGCCCGCAAGGTCTCCGCGCGCGAGGAGCGCTTGGCCCCACTCGTAGTAGGCCATCGGGAGGTCGGGAGCTTGGCGCACGGCCTCGGCGAACCAGCGGTCACCCGTGGCTGCATCGGCCGCTGCCGTGGCCGGGTCGCCTCTAGCGGCCGCAACCGCCGCTGCCGCCGCGGCGATCTTGGCGCGGGTGCG
>JASHTA010000242.1 GCA_030040795.1 Gammaproteobacteria bacterium
ACCTCGAGGTCCGAGAGCGCGGTGAGCAGCACCGGATCCCAGTTGACGAGGCGCTTGCCGCGATAGAGGAGGCCCTCCTCGTACAGGCGCACGAACACCTCGACGACGGCGCGCGAGAGGCCCGCATCCATCGTGAAGCGATCGCGCGTCCAGTCGACCGAGTCGCCGAGCCGGCGCATCTGCGCGGCGATCGTGCCGCCCGACCGGTTCTTCCACTGCCACACGTGGTCGATGAAGGCCTCGCGCGTGAGGTCGGCGCGCTGGATGCCGCGGGCGCCGAGCTGACGCTCCACGACCATCTGGGTCGCGATGCCCGCGTGGTCCGTCCCCGGCTGCCACAGCGTGTCGTCCCCGCGCATGCGGTGATAGCGGGTGAGCGCATCCATGAGAGTGTGCTGGAACGCATGGCCCATGTGCAGCGTCCCGGTCACGTTCGGCGGCGGGATCGTGATGCAATAGGGCAGCCCCCGGCCGCTTGGCGCGAACCAGCCCTGGGATTCCCAGCGCTCGTAGATTCGCCGCTCGATGTCGTGCGGCGCGTAGACCTTTTCCATGCGCGATTATAGCGGCAGGTGCCGCGCGCCTACCCGCGGACGTTGTGCGTGACCGGCTGCAACCCGAGCTCGCGATAGGCCTTGAAGCGCGTGCGGCCCGCCTCGCGGCGGGCGGGATCCCCGTCGATGATCTCGACGATGCGCGCGGCCTGCTCCGCGACCGGCGGCACGGCGGCCGCGAGATTGATGAGCACGTCGATGCCGCTCTGGGGCGTCGAGCCTGTCGTGAGGAGCACCGGCGCCTCGCAGACCTTGCCGGTCACCATTCGCTCGTGCGGAATGAAGCTGCGGTCGTCCCCGAACGTCCACAGCAGCTCATCGAGCAGGGCGAGCTCCGTGGCGTCGGCGTGCCAGATGAGAACGCTCTGGCCGGCTTGAAAGGCTTTCTCCGTGACGCGGCAAGCGAGCTTCAGCCGCGCTGTGCTCGAGGCCTCCTCGAGCACGTAGAAGGTCACGGCGCGCAACCCGGCGAGCCTACTCGGAGCGGCCGCGCGCCCGGTGAGCGAGGAAGTCGGCGAGCAGCGGCGTCGGACGCCCCGTACTGCCCTTCTGGGGGCCACCCTGGTAGGCGGTGCCCGCGATGTCGAGATGGGCCCACTGCAGTCCCTGGGTGAATTTCGCGAGGAAGGCGGCCGCAGTGATCGCGCCGCCTTCGCGGCCGCCGATATTCGCGAAATCGGCGAAATTGCTTTTCAGCTGCTCCGAGTACTCCTCCGTGAGAGGCAGCTGCCACGCCCGGTCGTCGGCGCGCACGCCGGCCGAGACGAGCTCGCGGACCAGGGCATCGTCGTTTCCGAGGGCTCCCGTGTGGTGGGCGCCCAGTGCGACCACACAAGCGCCCGTCAGCGTCGCCATGTCGATGACCGCCGCGGGCTCGAAGCGGCGCGCGTAATGGAGCGCATCGCTCAGCACGAGCCGTCCCTCGGCGTCGGTGTTGAGGATCTCGACGGTCTGCCCGGACGCGCTGGTCACGATGTCGCCCGGCTTTACGGCGCTCCCGCTCGGCATGTTCTCGCAGGCGGCGATCAGCCCGACCACGCGCAGGGGAAGGCGCACCTCCGCCGCAAAGGTGATCGCAGCGAGCACCGCGGCCGCGCCGCTCATGTCGAACTTCATCTCGTCCATCGCGGCGGCGGGCTTGATCGAGATGCCGCCGGTGTCGAAGGTGATTCCCTTGCCGACCAGCACGATCGGGGCCGCTCCCGCCTTGCCGCCCCGATGCTCGATCACGATGAACCGCGGGGGTTGCACGCTCCCCTGGGTCACGGCGAGGAAGCAGCCCATCTTCAGCCGGCGAATGCCGGCCTCATCGAATACCTGAGCGTGCAGCGAGGGATATTTTTTGGCGATCGAGCGCGCCTGGTCCCCAAGATAGGCCGGCGTGCAAACGTTTGGGGGAAGATTTCCCAGATCGCGCTGGACGCTCATGGCGAGGGCGACGGCGCGACCGTGCTCGAGGCCCCGACGCGCCGCTCGCACACCGGTGCCGCGCACCGGTCCAGCCACGATGCGCTCGAGCACCGGAGCGGGAGGCTTCTTGCCGCTCTTCAGATCGTTGACGCGATAAAGCGTACTGCCGGCGATCTCCGCGACCGAGCGGCCGAAGTAGTCGTCGTCGAGCTCGCGGAGCGAGGGACGGTCGAGAGCGAAGGCGGCGCTACGTATGCGAGTGCGCGCGAGCGCCGAGACCGCGGTGCCGCAGGCGCGTCGCCACGCCTTGCGGCCATAGCTCTTGGCTGCCCCGAGTCCGACCAGCAGCACGCGGCCTGCGCTCACTCCAGGCACGTCCGTGAGGAGCAGCGTCTCGCCGCTGCGGCCGCTGAAGTCGCCGCGCGCGATGAGAGACTTGAGCCGCCCCGCGGCGGCCGCATCGATCGCACGAGCCTCCGCGGCGAGCTGCGGCTCATCAAAAACGCCTATGACGACGCATTCCACGGCCACCTGGGCCAGCCCCTTCGACCAGACCTCAAATTGCATCGAGATACTCCTCAGTCGTCACCGGGCGCGCCGGCGTCGCAAAGCCGTCTCGGCATCGCATCCCGCCGTTCCGGCGCGGCTCGCGCCCGCCCACCGGCTGTTGTGGCGCGGGGCGGACTGATTTACCTTACCGAGCGCGCTCTGTCCCGCTCCGGCGTGGGTGTTCGTTCGTGCGGAATCGCAAGGCCTCGAGCGCGGAAGTCTAACCGAATTCGGCCGGGTGGCGCTTTGGGGCGGATGCTCGAACGTTATATTCTGAGGGAAGTCGTCGCGGGCTGGCTCGGTATCACGGGCATCCTGCTCGCGATCATGGTGCCCTTCGAGATGGCCCGCGTG
>JASHTA010000243.1 GCA_030040795.1 Gammaproteobacteria bacterium
CAGCATGTCGGCGACATAGACCTTGTCGGCTTCGACGATCTTCAGGATCAGGAACTCGAGGAGCCCCTTGCGAATCGGGCCGAACTTCTCGTTCGCGGAAGCGAGATCCGGTGGAGCCGTCGGCACGAAGTAAAGGTAGTCCCTTCTTGAATACTGCTACCTTTTTATCACAAGGTAGCTTTGACTGCAAGCAGAGCGGCGCGCAATGCGCGCGCAGTGGAGCGACGCGCGGCGGGCCGGCGCCTACTGGAAGCGCAGATGCTCGCTGAAAAAGGGCAGCACGCGGGTCTCGAGCCGCTGATGAATGTGATCGACGTGGTTTCCCTCGTAGATCTGCGCAACGTGCTTGACGCCGAAGTCCGTCAGGATCCGGTCGAGGGCTTTGACGGTGCCCGCAATCCCCACATCGTGGTCCCCTGCGTCGAAGGCGATCGCCTCATAGGTCTCGAGGTTGGGAATGGATTGATAGACCATCGCAAGAGGCGCATTGGCGGCCCACGCGGCGATTACCGTGGGCACCGGCTTGCCATTCACGACGGGGAGATCGAAGTAGCTCGGAGGATTGCGAGGATCGGGAGACCAGGCGGCAGCCGAGGCGAGCATGGCCTTCGTGCCGAAACCGGCCTTTGCGATGTCGCCCGTCGATTGCGCCTGCGCCACGCTCGCCATGACGGTGGCGCTCGGCATGAGATTCGCGGAGAGGCAGCAGGGACTCATCGCGTAGACACTCGAGAAGACGCCCGGGTACTTCATCGCGAGGCGCAGCGTGCCGTAGCCCCCCATCGAATGCCCGGCGAGGCCGCGGCTCGCGCGGTGGGGCAGCGTTCGGTAGTGAGCGTCGATGTAGCGCACCAGGTCCTGCGTGATGAATGCCTCCCAATTCCCCGTGACCACCGAGTTCGAGTACATGCTGCCGGCGTACTTCGTATATGCATCCGGCATGACGAGGATCATCTCGCGCACGCCGTGGGCGTATGCCCCGTCCGCCGCCGTGGGCAGATCCACGAAGTGAGGTCCGCTCAGGCCGTACCAGAGGTTTGCGGTGTCGGTGAATCCGTGAAGCAGATACAGCACGGGGTAGCGGCGGCTGGGGCTCTTCGCGTAGCTCGGTGGCAGGTAAACCAGCACCTCGCGGTCGGGGGAGTCTCCCTCGAGGTTTCCGACGAGCGAGGCACCATGTACGGTCACGCGCTCGATTCGGCCGGCCGGCGCGTGGTGCGGTGCGATGGGGAATCGAGGTTGCCTCGCTGTGCTCGCTGTGCCCGACGGCGCTTGCCCGCCTGGCCCCGAGCGCGCTTGCCTGCCTGGCCCGGAGGTCGATTGCGGATAAGCAGGCGCACCGAGCAGCAGGGCGCTCAACGCAAGGCCGAGTGCGGTGGAGAGTTTCGGGCTCATGAGGGGCTCCAGTCCGGAAGGGCGCACATCGCCCGAGCTTACGCTCGGCAGACAGTATTGTTCCCTTTTTGTCGGAGCCGGGCCACGCTCGCGCCTGTGGCGGGTTGCGGGCCACGCTCGCTGCACCCTGCCGTCGGGTTGCGGGCGTATTGATCCTGTAGATGGTCGCGATCTCCTCATCCCATCGCTTCGAGGCTGCCGGGCTCGACCGCTCCGACGGGCAGGGCGAGGACGCTCACGCCATCCTGGCCCAGGCGCAAGCCGGCGTCGCGCGAGCATTCACGCAACTCGTTCAGGCTCATCAGCGCTCGGTGTACAGCCTGGCGCTGCGCGCGCTCGCCAGCCGAGTGGAAGCGGAGGATCTGGCCCAAGAGGTCTTCCTCCAGCTGCATCTCGGTTTGGATCGCATCGAATCGCCCGACCATCTGGTCTACTGGCTGCGGCGAACCGTCACTCACCGTGCCATCGACCGGATACGACAGCGCAATCGGCGCCCCGACGCTTTCTCGTCGGCGTCGGATCTGGCGGCCATGGCCGACTCGACCGCCGTGGCCGAGCCGGCCGCGACGGTGGAGGGGGAAGACCCGCTCCTCGCGCGACGGCTGGGACGCCTCGTGGCGGAGCTGCCCGCCATCCCGCGGCTTGTGGTCGTTCTTCGGTATCAGGAGGATCTCGATCCCGCGGAGATCGCGCGAGTGCTCGACCTGTCGGTGAACACGGTCAAGAGCCACCTCAGGCGATCGCTCGCGAGTCTTCGAGCCCGCTGCACGGATAGGGATACGTTATGACTGACTCCGACGATTCAAAACTCGAGCAGCAGCTCCGGGAAGCCTTGCGGCCGGTTGACCCGCCGGATCAGTTTGCCGAACGCGTCACGAGCGCTGCGGAGCGGGCGCGTGCTTCCGCAGCCTCCATCTCGCGCCGGAGGTCGAGTGTGCCGTGGAGCCGTTCGTGGCTCCGTCCGCGGAGCCGGCTGTGGCTCCGGCCGTGGTTCCAGCTTCCGTGGCTGAGCCGGCGCACGGGGCTCTCGGCTGCAGCGACCGTCGTGCTGGTCGCGGCTCTCGCCGGAGGGGGCACGCTCTGGCATCAACACGCTCGACAGCTTCGTGCGCACGAAGCGCGCGATCAGATCCTTCGGGCGCTGAGCATCTCGAGCCAGACGCTCAATACCGCCCTTCGAATGACGGCCGATCCGTCCCGGTCCGGATGAATGAGG
>JASHTA010000244.1 GCA_030040795.1 Gammaproteobacteria bacterium
CGGGCCTGCTCGCTGTCGAACGGCAGGCGGAGCCGGAAGAACACATCCTGCAGCCCCATGACGCCGAGCCCGACGGGCCGCCAGCGCATGTTCGAGGTGCAGGCGCTCGGGATAGGGTAGAAGTTCAAGTCGATTACGCGGTCGAGCTGGCGTATGGCGACCTCGACGGTGTGCGCGAGCTTCTCGAAGTCGAAGCCGTCGCGGCCCACGTGGCGAGCAAGGTTGATCGAGCCCAGATTGCAGACGGCCGTCTCGCCGCCGCTCGTTACCTCCAGGATCTCGGTGCAGAGATTCGAGAGGTGCACCACGCGGCCCGGCTTGGCCGTTTGATTGCACGCGCGATTCGACTTGTCCTTGAACGTCATCCAGCCGTTCCCGGTATGGGCGAGCGTGCGCATCATGCGCAGGTAGAGCTCGCGAGCCGGGAGCGTCCGCTTGGCGAGGCCCTGCGCCTCGGCCTGAATGTAAGCGGCCTCGAACGCCTCGCCGTAGAGGTCCGGCAGGTCGGGCACGTCGTAAGGGTCGAACAGCGACCACGGGGCGTCCTGCTCGACGCGCCGCATGAAGAGGTCCGGAATCCAGCAGGCGAGGTTGAGGTGATGCGTGCGCCGCGCCTCATCGCCCGTGTTGTCGCGGAGCTCGAGGAATGCCTCGATATCGGCGTGCCACGGCTCGAGGTACGCGCAGGCCGCACCCTTGCGCCTGCCGCCCTGATTGACCGCGGCGACGGAGGAGTCGAGCGTCTTCAGCCACGGGACGATGCCGTTCGAGAGGCCGTTCGTACCGCGGATGAGTGAGCCCTCCGAGCGTACCCGGTGCCAGGCGATGCCGATGCCTCCGGAGAACTTGGAGAGCATCGCCACATCCTTGTACTTGTCGTAGATGGACTCGAGCGTGTCCACGGGCGAGTCGAGCAGGAAGCAGCTCGAGAGCTGCTCGTGCCGCGTCCCGGCGTTGAACAGGGTCGGGGAGCTCGGGATGTAGTCGAGATGCGAGAACAGCTGGTAGAGCTCGATGGCTTCCGGCGCGGTCTGGCTGAGCGCGACCGCAATGCGCATCCAGAAGTGCTGCGGATTCTCGAGCACCAAACGGCGCGTGGGATGGCGGAGCAGGTATCGGTCGTGCAGGGTGCGCAGGCCGAAGTACTCGAACTCCTGCGTCCGATCGGTCTGGACGGCATCGTTCAGCTTGCGCGCGTTCGCCTCGACGAACTCGAGAACGCGCTCGTTGATGAGTCCCACGTCGAATCCCAGCCGGATCGATTGGGAGAAGGAGTACACGCCGAGCGCGTGCACTTCCTTGTCGATGAATCCGCTCAGCAGCCGCGCGGCGAGGCGCGAGTACTCGGGCTCCTCGAACATGAAAGAGGCCGCCGTGCGGATGGAGAGCTCGTCGAGCTCGCGCGTCGTCGCACCGTCGTACAGGCCGGCGATGGTCTTCAGCGCGACGCGCATCGGGTCGACGGTCGCGAGGCCTTCGCAGCAACGGGTCACCGCGCGCACGATCTTGCTCACGTCCACCGGCTCACGGGCGCCGTTGCGCTTGGTGACCGCCATCTGGGTGCGGGCGGCGGCCGGCGGGGTAAGGCGGAACTCCGGCTGCTCGACGGCTGGCGGCACGGCGCGGTTGCCGGGCTCGAGCGGGATCGTGGGTGTCTGGGCGATCTCCAAGGTCATCGTCGCCTCCCGTTCAGATGTCGCAGGCGCCGGCGGACAACGGAGACACGTCGAGAAGCTCGGCCGGGGGCTGCACTGTCAGCTGCCGCCCAAGACGTAGAGCATCCGATCGCGCGCCTCCGCTCCCCCGAGCGGGTTCAGCCTCCCCCCGCATCCGGTACTTCCGCCGGATGCGACGGCCGCGGCAGGTCTTCGGGCTCATGGGCAGGCGATCGCGGCTGCGACCGTGGCCTACTGGACGCCGCTTCCCAAGCTCAGGTGAGCCCAGTGCCATGGCGCCGGTCGTTCCCATTCACCGCTGCGGGGCAGCTCCGGATTAGGCCCCGCCGCACCGGATTCCCTCTTCGATCTACCTCTAGGGGCAGATACCGCTGGCAGACACAAGATATTGTGGTCCCCGGGGCGTGTCAATCGCGATGGGGTGGGCCGTGGGGTGGGGCGCTGGGGCGAGCGGGTCTGCGGGCCGCTCGGGCTCCTCCGAAGGCCCCTCTTGACACGCGCGAGAAGCCTTAAAAGACGCGGTCGTAGATCTCGGCGAAGGACAGAGCAAGTCCGACGGAGTGCAGCTCGAGCGCTGCGCTGGGCCCCGACAGACGCTGCGGCTTCCAGCCGCCCGCTCGGCAGTGATAGAGGATCTCGTAATCCTCCTGGGGGGCGAGCACGTACTCCTCCATCGTCCGGATCCGGGCGTACTGGATCCGCTTCTCGCGCCGATCGATGGAGGCGGTCGAGGGGGAGAGCACCTCGACGATGAGTGTGGGGTAACGCAGGAAATACTTCTCCACTCCTTCGCGCTCGCACGCGACCATCAAATCGGGATAGTAGAAGAGGTTGTCCTGATCGATTTGCAGGCGGAGTTTGAAGTCCGAGATATACGTACGGCAGGGACCGCCGCGCAAGTGAGCGTGAAGGGCGGCAAAGAGGTTGCCAGCGATGAGGTGGTGGGCCTCGCTGACGCCTGCCGACATCGTGCGTGTTCGTAAAGAAATGCTGTTTGAACGAAGTCGCGTATGACGTCGCAGGTGATGTTGCGAGCGACGTCGGAGGCGGTGTACAGAATGGCGTGCGGTCGATATGCTTGACGAGGAAATGCCGTGAAAGGGACGAGTAGCCGGAGAACCGCA
>JASHTA010000245.1 GCA_030040795.1 Gammaproteobacteria bacterium
CGAGACGCCGAAGGGCAAGATCACGTTCCTCGACACGCCGGGCCACGCGGCCTTCACGGCGATGCGGGCCCGCGGCGCAAAGGCGACCGACGTCGTCGTGCTCGTTGTCGCGGCGGACGACGGTGTCATGCCGCAGACGATCGAGGCTATTCAGCACGCTCGCGCGGCGGGCGTGCCCATCGTCGTCGCGGTCAACAAGATCGACAAGAGCGACGCCGATCCGGATCGGGTGCGAACGGAGCTCGCCAAGCAGGAGGTCATTCCGGAGGAGTGGGGCGGTCAGAACATCTTCGTGAACGTCTCCGCGCGAACCGGAGACGGTGTGGATACATTGCTCGAGGCGATTCTCCTGCAGGCGGAGGTCCTCGAGCTGCAGGCGCCGGTGGGCGGGCTCGCGGGGGGCGTCGTGATCGAGTCGAGCATCGAGAAGGGCCGCGGCGCGGTCGCGACGGTGCTCGTGAAAAGGGGCACCCTGCGCATGGGCGATCCCATCCTCGCCGGCGCCGAGTATGGGCGCGTGCGGGCGATGTTCGACGAGAGCGGGGCCGCCGTGCTGGAAGCTCCGCCCTCGGCGCCGGTCGCTGTGCTCGGCTTGTCGGGCGCGCCGAATGCCGGCGAGGAGTTCCTGGCGGTGGAGAGCGAGCGCAAGGCGCGCGAGGTTGCCCTCTATCGCCAGAGCAAGTCCCGCGACGTGAAGCTCGCGCGGCAGGTCACGCGCGCCGAGGATGTGTTCTCGCAGCTCGAATCGGAGAAGGCGGGCGCGATCACGATCCTGCTCAAGGCGGACGTACAAGGCAGCGTCGAGGCGTTGCGCGAGGCGCTCACCCAGCTCTCGACGGAGGAGGTGCAGGTGAAGGTCATCGCGAGCGGCATCGGCGGCATCACCGTCTCGGACGTGCAGCTCGCCGCGGCCTCCGCGGCACGCATCATCGGCTTCAACGTCCGCGCCGACGCGGGCGCGCGCGATGCGCTGAAGGATACGGGCGTCGAGGTGCGCTACTACAGCATCATCTACGAGGCCATCGACGACGTGAAGCAGATGATGAGCGGACTGCTTCAGCCGGAGATCAAGGAGCAGATCGTCGGCATCGCGCAGGTGCGCGAGGTCTTCCGCTCGAGCAAGTTCGGCGTGGTGGCAGGCTGCCTCGTCTCCGAGGGCTTCGTCCGCCGCAACAACCCCATTCGTGTATTGCGCGACAACGTGGTGATCTTCGAGGGCGCCCTCGAGTCGCTGCGGCGCTTCAAGGACGATGTGAACGAGGTGCGCGCCGGCACGGAGTGCGGCATCGGCGTGAAGAACTACCAGGACGTGCGCATCGGCGATCAGATCGAGTGCTTCTCACGCGTCGAGATCGCGCGCACCGTGCAGTGATGGCGGACTCTCGGCACCGCAAGCTCGAGGCCGAGTTGCAGCGCGCGCTCGCGGAGCTGGTGGCCCGAGAGGTGAAGGACCCGCGGGTCGGCAACGTCACGATCACGGCGATCGATCTGGCGCCCGACCTGCGCACGGCGCGGGTGTACTTCATCCCCTTCGCGTCGCGCCACGCGCGGGAGGAAGTCCAGGCGGGACTCACGCGCGCCGGCGGCTTCCTGCGCGGAGAGATCGGTCGGCGTCTCGGCCTGCGCCGGGCGCCGCGGCTCGAGTTCGCGTTCGACGACAGCTTCGATCGGGCCGAGCGCCTTACGAACCTGATCGACCGCGCTGTCGACGGCCACAAGCACGAATGATCTGCGGCGTACTGCTGCTCGACAAGCCGCCGGGCCTCTCATCCAACGCGGCTCTGCAGCGGGTGAAGCGCTCGACCGGCGCGCAAAAAGCCGGACACGTGGGCAGCCTCGATCCGCTTGCGACCGGAATGCTGCCGATCTGCCTCGGAGAGGCCACGAAGATTGCGGGCGAGCTCGCGGGGGCCCGCAAGCGCTATCGGTTCGAGATCGCGCTCGGCGCGCGCACCGACACGGGAGATCGCGAGGGCACCGTCATCGAGGCGATGCCCGTGCCGGCGCTCGATGCGCCGCTCCTGGAGAGCGTCCTCGCGCGCTTCCGCGGCCCGCAGCGGCAGGTGCCCCCGATGTACTCGGCGCTCAAGCGCGGCGGCCGCCCACTCTATCGGCTCGCGCGCGCCGGGGTGCAGGTCGAGCGGGACGCCCGGCAGATCGAGATCGATGAGCTCGTGATGCTCGGCCGGCGCGCGGACGCCCTCGAGCTCGAGGCGCTGTGCTCCAAAGGCACCTACATCCGCGTGCTGGCCGAGGACGTTGCTCGCGCGCTCGGAACCTGCGGGCACGTCGCGCGGCTGCGCCGGCTGTGGGTCGTCCCGTTCGAGGGCGAGCCCATGCAGACTCTGGAGGCGGTCGAGGAGGTGTGCCGTACGGGGGGGATGCCGCCGCTCATCGCGCCCGACCGGGCGCTGCCGGCTCTGGCATCCGTCACGGTGCCGGAGCCTGCGGCGGTGCGGCTCGCCCGCGGGCAGGCGGTCGCATCGCCCGAGCCGGGCCCCTCCGGCCGCGTGCGCCTCTATGACGAGCGGGGCCGATTCCTCGGACTCGGCGAGGCGGACGGCCGGGGGACGGTGCGGCCGAAGCGGATGCTCGTTCTTGTGGCAGGGGGGGGCAGCGAGTAGAATGCCGCGCCTCGAAAAGACAGGGTATGAGAGAAGCTTCCAGGACTATTGCGCAATGGGTTTAAGCAGCGAGAAGAAAGGCGGAATCGTCGCGCAGTTCCGCCGCAATCCGACCGATACCGGTTCGCCCGAAGTGCAAATTGCGCTTCTGTCGGAGAGGATCAACGGCCTCGGCGAACATTTCAACGCCCACAAGCGCGACCACTCGTCGCGCCGGGGTTTGGTGAAGCTCGTCAATCAGCGCCGCAAGCTGCTCGATTACCTCAAGTCGAAGCAGCCGCAGACGTACCAGGAGCTCGTCGAGCGCCTGGGGCTGCGCCGCTGAGCGCTCGTGGAGGCCGCGCTGGAGCACTCATTTCCGCGCGGTCTTCGGGCTTTGCCATCTCTATTCGTGAGGATCAACTCGTGAGCGTCTTCAGCAAGTCCTTTGCGTACGGACCGCATACCGTGACGTTGGAAACCGGCGAGCTCGCCCGCCAGGCCGATGCCGCCGTGAAAGTCGCGATGGGCGACACCGTCGTGCTCGTGACTGCGGTGGCGCAGCAGCAGGCGGCGGCGGGAAGAGACTTCCTGCCTCTCACCGTGAACTACGTCGAGAAAACCTACGCGGCGGGCCGCATCCCCGGCGGCTTCTTCAAGCGCGAGGGCCGGCCGACGGAGAAAGAGACCCTCACCTCGCGCCTGATCGACCGGCCGATCCGGCCGCTCTTTCCCGACGGCTTCTACAACGATGTGCAGGTCGTCGCGACGGTGCTGTCGGTCGATCCGGAGATCGATCCCGATATCGCCTCCTTGCTCGGCGCCTCCGCGGTGCTCACGCTCGCCGGCGTGCCGTTCTCCGGACCGATCGGAGCCGCCCGCGTCGGCTACCGCGACGGGCACTACCTGCTCAATCCGACGGCCAAGGATCTCGTGGGCTCTCAGTTGAATCTGGTCGTGGCGGGCACCGAGCAGGCCGTGCTCATGGTC
>JASHTA010000246.1 GCA_030040795.1 Gammaproteobacteria bacterium
AGTCCGGCGCGGGCCCGCCGCGCAAGTACTACGAGCTGACACCGAAGGGCCGCCGGCACCTCGGGGAGCTCACCGATTACTGGCAGGCCATCAACCGAACGATCGAAGGCCTGGGGAGATGATCATGCGTCCCGTGATCACGATCAGCTTGAACGGGAACTCCTACCAGCTCGAGCAGGCCGGCTACGAGTCGCTGCAAGCCTATCTTGCGACGGCGGAGGCGCGGCTTGCCGACAATCCGGACAAGGCCGAGATCCTGGCGGACCTCGAGCAGGCCATCGCCGAGAAGTGCGGGCGGTTCCTGAGTCCCCACAAGAACGTCGTGACCGCCGAGGAGCTCGAGCAGGTGATCCGCGAGATGGGTCCCGTTGACGGGACCGGCTCGAGCGAAGGCTCCTCGCAGGGCACCGGGCAATCCGGCACGGAGCAGGCTCAAGGCGCGGAGCACGCGCAAGCGGCTCCGGGCTCGAAAGGGCCCGCGGGACCGTACAAGCGCCTGTACCAGATTCGGGAAGGCGCCATGGTGAGCGGCGTGTGCAACGGCATCGCCGCGTACTTCAACACGGACGTGACGATCGTCCGCGTCATCTTCGTCCTGCTCGCGATCATCACCTGGGGCGCGTGGGGTCTCGTCTACATCATCATGATGTTCGTCGTCCCCTACGCCGAGACATCCGAGCAGCACGCAGCCGCGCACGGCTGGCAGTTCAATGCGCAGGAGCTCATCGACCGAGCGAAGCAGCACTATGCGCAGTTCAAAGACGGTGCGGAGTGGCGCCGCCGGTGGCGCGAGCAGCGCCGGTTCTGGAGATTCCAGCAGCGGCAGTGGCGGGCGCAGTCGCGCCACTGGCGGCTGTGGCAGCGCGCCCTGCACGAGCCGCCGCCGTGGTGGGACGGCCGTCACGACGATGTGAATTATGCCGCGCACGTTCTCGGCGGGCTGCTGATTCCGATCGCCGCGATCGTCGGTGCCGCGCTCTTCATCGCGCTCATCCTCGCGATCCTCTCGCTCGTGATGACACATGCCGTTCTCGGTTGGACGCTGCCGCCGCACCTGCCGCTCTGGGCCGCCATCGTGATCCTGGTGGTGCTGTATCACGTCGTGGCGTCTCCGTTGCACGCCGCACACCGCATCGGCCGCTACGGGCCGTACGGCTATGGCTGGGCTGCGCTGTGGGGCACGCTGGTCTGGACGGGCTGCCTGATCCTGTGCGCGTGGCTCGCGTGGCGGCACTGGCCCGAAGTGCAGAGCTTCCTGCAGCACTTGCCGCAGAGCCTGCAAGGGATCGGCCTGCCCTGGCGGGGGCCCTCGACCCCCGTCTGAGCGCTACCAGAGCTTCTTCCAAGGGTCGTTGCTGGAGAAGGTCCAGACGTGCGACTCGATGTCCTCGCAGGAGAACATCCGCCCTCCGAACTCGAAGTCGGCGATCTCGTCGATGATCCTCGCGCCTGCGGCGACCGCCGATTCGTAGATACGGTCGGGGCTCGTGACCGTCATCAATATGCACTGAGTGACTCCGCCCGCCATATCCGGCGTCCTGAACCGCTGCTCGAGCCCGCCTTTGCGGCCGATCGAGGCGAGCATGACCATGTTCTTCTCGAGGGTGAGCCGGGCATGCTCGACCCCGGGACCGCCGTCAACACGCAGGAATACCTGAAAGCCGAAGGCCCGGCACAGCCAGTCGATGGCCGCGCCGGCATCCCGGTACCGAAGGATGGGAATCGTGGTGGAGCTCATGATCGCGGCCTCCTCTCGAGCCCGGAAACGCACCCCGAGGGCTCGCTCACAGGATGGGACAGAACGCCCGATGATCGGCGTCGGAAAGGCCATTGTCTTGGACAAATGGGAGCCGCGCGGCCGCAGAGCTGCGGCCGGGCATCCAAGGGCGAGTCAGCCGCGCGCTACCAGCGCGGAACGGCGCTCCCTCGCACCACCCTCGCCGGCAGCAGGATCAGCGCGATGAGCAGCCCGAACACGCCTTCCAGCACAATGCCGACCAGCCGCAAAGGCAGCGAAATGAGCCACACGATCGGCCATAGGAACAGCGCGAGCAGCGCCAGCGGCCAGCACAGCACGAGAAGGATCAGCCAGAGCAGGAGTTTGACCACCGCGTAACGCTAGCGCGCAAGGCGCCCCCTCCGCAATCCCGGCCTGCGCCTCCCGGCCTTCGCAGCCCCCCGGTGTCCGGACGCGCGGCCGCCATGTGTGGCCTTGCCTTTCGTCGAAAATTATCGATAATCGAGAGTTCCTGGCGGGGCGGCAGTCCCGCCCTCCGGAACTCGAGCCATGTGGATCATTCAGGTGGCGCTCAGGCGCCCCTATACGTTCATCGTCCTTGCGCTGCTGCTGCCGCTGCTCGGCGCGATCGTGATCTTCGGAACACCCCTGCGTCCCGGGATGCCGACCGACATCTTCCCGGAGATCCGCATCCCGATCATCGCGGTCACGTTCGAGTACACCGGGATGCCGCCGGAGGAGATGGCCGGCCGCATCACCGGGCAGATCGAGCGCTATGTGACGACGCTCGTGAACGACGTGCAGCACGTCGAGTCGACGAGCTATCCCGGCATGACGGTGATCAAGCTGTTCTTCCAGCCGGGGGTGGACGTGAACCTCGCGATGTCGCAGGTCACGGCCTTCTCGGAAATCTCGCTCAAGCAGATGCCGCCCGGGATCCAGCCGCCGCTCATCCTCAAGTACAACGCCTCGAGCGTTCCGATCCTGCAGCTCGCCATGTCGAGCGACCGGCTGACGGAGGCGCAGCTGTTCGACTTCGGCAACCAGATCATCCGGGCGCAGATCGCGACCGTGGCGGGAGCGTCGGTCCCCTACCCCTACGGCGGCGCAACGCGCGACATCCAGGTCGATCTCAAGCCCGCGGCCCTGCGCGCGCAGGGACTCTCGGCGGTGGACGTGCTGAATGCCATCGGCGCGCAGAACCTGATCATCCCGGCCGGGACCGAGAAGATCGGCGATACCGAGTACGAGGTACGGCTCAACGGCAGCCCGCTCACGATCGCCCGGCTCAACGATCTGCCGATTCGCAGCAAGGACGGCACCGTCACGTACGTTCGCGACGTGGCGTTCGTGCATGACGGACATCCGCCCCAGACCAACATCGTGCGCGTGAACGGCCGGCGCGCAGTGCTGATGACGATCCAGAAGACCGGCACCGCGTCGACTCTCAGCATCGTCGATTCGATCAGGGCGCGCCTGCCGCGCGTCCGCGAGCTCCTGCCGGAAGGGGCCTCGATCACCCCGACCGGCGATCAGTCCGTATTCGTGCGGGCAGCGATCAAGGGTGTCGCCACCGAGGCGGTGATCGCCGCGGTGCTCACCGCGCTCATGATCCTGCTCTTCCTCGGCACGTGGCGCAGCACGCTGATCGTCACCATCTCGATTCCGCTCTCGATCCTCTCCTCGCTCATCCTGCTCGATGCGCTCGGG
>JASHTA010000247.1 GCA_030040795.1 Gammaproteobacteria bacterium
GCTGTCGTCGATGACCAGTACCTTGAGGCCCTGGAGCTTCGGATTGGCGCCGGTCACGGTAATCGAACTCCTTCTGGCTTCAATCGGAAACCGCAATGGTGGCTCGTTCGAGCGGGCGTTGCCCGCGGGTTTTAACATATCGGCATACCCCCTGCTATGCCATACACGTCACGTTTTCCGCAGTTCGAGGCCCAGGTCGGCCTCTCGGCCGCTCCCGGACTGACATAAGATCCGTCCATGACAAATAAACGGTTTCGACTGGGTGTCGTGATGGACCCCATCGCACGCATCCAGTACGCGAAGGACTCGACACTCGCCATGCTCCTCGCCGCCGAGGAGCGGGGCTTCGAGCTGCGCTACCTCGAGCAGGCCGACCTCTGGCTGCGCGACGGCCGGGCGTTCGGCCGTGCGCGCCCGTTGAGCGTGGCGGCCGACCCGAGGTCCTGGTTCACGCTCGGCGAGCCGAGCGTCGAGCCTCTCGGCCGCCTCGACTGCATTTTGATGCGCAAGGACCCGCCGTTCGACACCGAGTACATCTATACGACCTACATTCTCGAGCGCGCCGAGGACGAAGGGGCGATGGTCGTGAATCGCCCGCAGGGGCTCCGGGACATGAACGAGAAGGTGTACACCGCCTGGTTCCCCCAGTGCTGTGCGCCAACTCTCGTGACGCGCGACAGGACCGACATGCGCGCCTTCCTCGAGGAGCACGGCAAGATCGTCTGCAAGCCCCTGCACAGCATGGGTGGACGGTCGATCTTCGTCGTCGAGCGGTCCGACAAGAACACGAATGTGATCTTCGAGACGCTGACCGACGAGGGCCGGCGCTTCGCGATCGTGCAGCGCTACATCCCCGATATCGCCGAGACGGGCGACTCGCGCGTGCTGCTCATCGATGGCGAGCCTGTGCCGTATGCCCTCGCGCGCATCCCGGCGGAGGACGACAATCGGGGCAATCTCGCGGCCGGCGCGCGCGGCGTCGGCCGCCCGCTCGACGATCGCGACCGTTGGCTCGCGGGTGAGATCGGGCCCACGCTCGCCGCGCGGGGCATGCTCTTCGTCGGGCTCGACGTGATCGGCGGTTACGTCACCGAGATCAACGTGACGAGCCCGACCGGTATCCGCGAGCTCGACAAGCAGCACCATCTCGACATTGGCGGCTCGGTCATCGGCGCCATTGAGCGGCGCCTGCTGGCGCGACCCGCGCCACGCGCTCAACGGTAAGCACGGGCTATACTGCCGGCGGCTCGGCGGGTGGATTTGATGGGTTCTCGAGCTCTGACATTGCGAGAGGGGTCGGCGCCCGTTCGGGACCGGCTTCTCATGACGATCTTCGTGGCGGCGGTGCTGCACGGCCTCGTCATTCTCGGGATCACGTTCACCTCGGATGCGAAGGGCAGCGGCGCCGCACCGGGGCTCGAGGTCCTGCTCGTTTCCGACGAGGTGCCCACCGCGGCGCGCAACGCTACGGCGACCTACCTCGCGCAGCGCACCCAGCTCGGCTCGGGAAATACGACCCTCTCGGTGCCGGCACGCAATCACGCCTCGGCGCAATCCGTGGCCGGCCACCCGGGTGTGGCGGACGGCACCAGCCTCGCGACAGCCGGCTCTGCCGGCATCGCCGACGAGCGAGTCCTCGCGACCACCGCGGCGCAACCGGACATTCAGTACTTCAGCGACGCGGACTCGGGCACCGATACCGGGGAGAAGCCCGCGCTGGTCCCGGACCATCCCGCTGCCGAGCTCGGGCCCGAGGATGACGTGGGTCCCGTGCAACTGCGGGGACCGCATCGCGATGACCTCTGGGTCACGCCGGACACTCAGGAGTCCGTAGTCGCCGCTTACGTCGACCACTGGCGCCGGCGCGTGGAGCGCATCGGCACACTCAACTACCCCATTGCGGCCCGGCGGGTGGGCATCCAGGCGAGCCCGGTTCTGGCCGTCGAGATCCGCTCGGACGGGACGCTCGTCGCCGCAAGGATTCAGCGCTCGAGCGGATATCCCGACCTCGACCATGCCGCGCTCGAGATTCTGAAGCTCGCGAGCCCTTTCAATCCCTTTCCGCCCGAGCTCATCGCGCACGACTACCGAACCATGCGTTTCGGCTACGAGTGGCAGTTCATCGGCGGCCGTATCGCGCGGGGCGCCGTATCCACGGCTCCTTGAGCGGGCGCGCCCCTGGGGCCATACTGACTGCGCATGGGCGCATCGAGCCTCACGAACCATCTGCTGATCGCGATGCCCGCGCTGTCCGATCCGAATTTCTCCCGTTCCGTGACGCTCGTCTGCGAGCACACCGCAGACAACGGCGCACTCGGGATCGTCCTCAACAAGCCGCTGCCGATGCGCCTGTCCGACGTACTGTCGAAGATGAAGCTCGAGCCGCGCGACGAGCGGATTGCCGCCCAGCCCGTGCTGCGCGGCGGACCGGTGCTCACGAACCAGGGCTTCGTCCTGCATCGGCCGGGCGGGAACTGGGACAAGACGCTCCGGGTCTCGGAGCAGATCGAGGTCACCACGTCCCGGGACGTGCTCGAGGCGATGGCGCGGGGCGAGGGTCCGACCGACGCCTTTATTGCCCTCGGCTATGCGGGCTGGGACCCGGGCCAGCTCGAGCGTGAGATCCGCGAGAATGCCTGGCTGCCCATGCCCGCGGACGAGCGAGTGGTGTTCGAGCTGCCCTTCGACCACCGCTGGGAGGGCTCGTGGGAGCTGCTCGGTGTCGACACGGAGAAGATCAAGCAAATGAGCCTCTTCGCGGGCAATGCGTGACATCAAGGCGCAGACCGCAACGAAGTCCACGGCCCACGCAGTTCTTGCATTCGATTTCGGACTGAGGCGAATCGGCATCGCGGTGGGCGATACGCTCACTGCTACGGCCGCCCCGCGGCCCGCAGCTGCCGCGCTCGGCGGCGAGCCCGACTGGACCGCCATCGACCGCGAGGTGCGTGCGACTCAGCCCCGGCTGCTGGTCGTCGGCGTGCCCTATAATGCGGACGGCAGCGCCGGAGCGCTGACCGGCGCCGCGCGTGCGTTCGGCGCCGCGCTTCGCGAGCGCTTCGGCCTGTCCGTGGAGCACGTGGATGAGCGCTGGTCCTCCCTCGAGGCGAGTGCGGCCCTCAAGCGCAACCGGGTCCAAGGCGCGCGCGGTCGCCGCGTGCGGCGCGAGGACGTGGACAGCGCTGCTGCAGCCGTGATCCTCGAGCGCTGGCTCGCCGGCGAGCGGAGCGTCGATTCACCATGAACCGAGGAAGATTGAGATGAGCGGCGACACCGAGCTGCGGCCGGATCCACGCATGCAGATGAGCTCGCTCGTGGAGACGGGCTCGCCCGGCCAGCCGGACCTGCAGCTGCGGCCCGATGGAACGCTGCGGCACCTGCTGACCCTGGAGACGCTTTCGCGCGCTCACATCGAGAAGCTGCTCGATCGGGCGCAAAGCT
>JASHTA010000248.1 GCA_030040795.1 Gammaproteobacteria bacterium
TCTTCATCCACATCAACAACACCAATCCCATCCTGCGCGAGGACTCGCCGGAGCGAGCCGCCGTGACCGCCGCAGGCTGGGAAGTCGCCCAGGATGGGCTGGAACTCGAGGTCTGAATGGCCGGCGCGCCGCTCACGCGAGAGCAGTTCATCGAGCGCCTGCGCGAAGAAGGTGCGCAGCGCTACCACGATCACCACCGCTACCACGCGCTGATGCATGCGGGGCAGCTCACGCGGATTCAGCTGCAGCAGTGGGTGCTCAACCGCTACTACTACCAGACCCGCATCCCGATCAAGGATGCGCTCATCCTCGCGAAGTCCGAGGACCCGGCGTTCCGGCGCATGTGGATCCATCGCATCCACGATCACGACGGGACGAGCGATACGGAGGGCGGACTCTCGATGTGGCTGCGCCTTGCCGCGGGCGTGGGTCTCGACGTTCAGGAAGTGGCGAGCTGCCGGTCCGTCCTCCCGGGCGTACGCTTCGCCTGCGACGGCTACGTGCAGCTGGTCCGCGACCGCAGCCTCATCGAGGCGGTCGCCTCCTCGCTCACCGAGTTCTTCGCGCCCGACTTGATGTCTCGCCGTATCCTTGCGTGGGAGCAGCACTACCCTTGGGTCGACCCGCAGATGCTCGCCTACTTCCGCGCACGGGTGACCCGGGCCCGCGGGGATTCCGAGGAGGCGATCACGTACGTCGTGACGCACGCGGCGACCCGCGAGCTGCAGGAGCAATGCATCGCGGCGCTCATCCGCAAGACCGAGATCCTCTGGCACCTGCTCGACACCGTTTACGCCGCATACGTCGAGCCCGGCTGGGGAGCGGGAGGGCCGCGCGCGTGATGCCGCAAGAGGCTCGGCCGCGGCTCGCTCCCAAGGTGAGACTGCGGCTCGACCAGAAGACCAACCGCTACCTGCTGCTCTACCCCGAGAAAGGCATGCAGCTCAACCCCACGGCGGCGGACATCGTGCAGCTGTGTACCGGAGAGCACACGGTGGCCGAGATCATCTCGCGGCTCGCGGAGAAGTACTCTTCTCAGCCCCGGGAAGTCATCGAGCGCGAGGTCCTCTCCTTCCTCGATGCCCTGAGCGAGCGAGCGCTCGTGCGGACGGAGCCATGAGCGGGAGCCGCCCGTACACGCTGGTCGCCGAGCTCACCTACGCCTGCCCGCTGCGTTGCGTGTACTGCTCGAATCCCGTGGACTACGGCCGGCACGCCGATGCGCTCGACACCGACGCCTGGCTGAAGGTGCTGCGCGACGCCGAGGATCTCGGCGTGGTGCAGCTCAATCTCACCGGGGGCGAGCCCCTGCTGCGCAAGGATCTCGAGGCGCTCGTCGCCGAAGCCGAGCGGCTGCAGCTCTACACCAATCTCATCACGAGCGGAATCCCGGCGACGCGGGAGCGGCTCGCGCGCCTGCGCGACCTCGGGCTCGATAATGTGCAGATCTCCGTGCAGGATGTTACGGCCGCCGGGGCCGATCGGATCGCCGGGCGTCATACGTTCGAGCGCAAGCTGCGCGTTGCGCGCTGGGTCAAGGAGCTCGGCCTGCCGCTGACGCTCAACATCGTCCTGCACCGCGAGAACCTCGGGCATGTCGAGGAGATGATCGCCTTCGCCGAGGCGCTCGATGCCGATCGGCTGGAGCTCGCGAACACCCAGTATCTCGGCTGGGCGCTCGTCAACCGCAGCGCTCTGCTGCCGACCGCCGAGCAGCTCGCCGAGGCTCGCGAGCATGCGGCGGCCGCGCGCGAGCGTCTCAAAGGACGCATGGAGATCCTCTTCGTGACCCCCGACTACTACGTCGAGAGGCCGAAGGCCTGCATGGACGGGTGGGGACGGCGGTTTCTGCTCGTCAGTCCCGATGGGCTCGTCCTGCCCTGCCACCTCGCCCACACCCTTCCCGGCCTCACTTGGGAGAGCGTGAGGCAGCGGCCGCTCGCCGACATCTGGCGCGACTCGGAAGCGCTCAACGCCTTTCGCGGCGAAGCGTGGATGCCCGAGCCCTGTCGCAGCTGCGATCGACGCACGGTGGACTTCGGCGGCTGCCGCTGCCAAGCGTACCATTTGACCGGCAGCGCAGCGGCCACGGATCCGACGTGCTCGCTCGCGCCGCATCACGGCTTGATCGAGGCCGCTCGCCGCGAGGCGCAGAGCGCACCACGCGAGCCCGCGGCCGCGGCCTCCGCGCTCCTGCCCGAAGCCTCCGCGCTCGTCTATCGCAGCGCGCGACTGCACCCGGCTGGGGAATGAGCGCGCCCGGCGCGCGAGGGAGTGCGCTCGCTCGCGATCGCATCCGCACCGCCCGCGATCGAGCGGTCAGCGCGCGACCTCCACGGCGAAATTGCGCTCGGCCCATTGCCCGCCGTCGGCGCGCTGAAAGGTCAGCTCGAGCCGCGCGCCCGGCGCAAGCTTCGCCGTGTCGAGCCCGGCGACGTGCAGACCGAGCCCGCTGTCGTGAGTCGGCTGCTCGATGACCGTTCGCCAGCTGTCCACGCTCCAGCGAATCCGTCCGGCGTCTTGCAGACACACGAGCAGCGACACGCCCGCCGGTATACGGCTGATGGGGGCGGCCTGCGACCAGACCGCCCGCGTCACGGCAGGCTTGCGCCCTTTGTAGCGCTCCCACACGGCCGCGGGTCGATCGAACGGCCGCTCGAGCTCTCGCGAGACCGCGAGCTTCACGAACTCCGCGTGAGCCCACGCCAGAGGCATCGCGGATCCCGTCGCATGGCCGGTCGCGAGACCCAGCGGCGGGATTTCCGGCGCATCCCACACTTGCTCCGGCAGCATGCCGCCCGCCGAGGCCATCGCGGCCATGGCCGTGAGATGCGGTAACGGATCGCGGCCGGCGGCGAGTTCGTAGTGGCCACGCTCGCCGGTGAGGAGCGGCCAGGGCCGCCCGCGTCCGCTGCCATCGTATGCCGAGCCGTCGGGCTGCTCCCCGTAGCCGTCCGAGGTGTACCGGTACCAGCTCTCTCCGGTCGGCAGCTCCGCGCGAAGCAGCGCGTCGGCGAGCTTCACGGTCGAAAGAATGAGCGGATCGTCGGGTTGTCGCAGTCCGAAGCGGACGAGCTGCAGGAAATCGACGCCCACCTGTTGCCACGCCTTCATGTTGGGATCGGTGCGCCAGTTCTTCACGGGAAGCAACTGCTCGATGGCGCTCGCGTCGTGGAGGATCTCGGCCGGCGCGACGCGTACGTAGTAAGCGTCGACGCCGTACTGCTTCGCGAGCGCGGTATCCCGCGCCGTGGTCCAGTCCTCGATGCACGCGTTCCAGTAATCGGCGATGGCGTACGCGAGCTGGCGCGCGGGAGGATCGAGATAGGGAGCGCCGCAGACGAGCGCGGCGATGCACACGGAAAGCGTGAAGGTATTGACGCCGGCGTCCTCCTCCCAGCGGTCCTGCTGAGTCGAGGGGCCGTTCCGCACCAGAAACCGCAGGGCGCGCGCGATCATGTCGCCGATCTCGATGCCGTTGAGCGCATCTCTCTCGGCGAGGCTGATCGC
>JASHTA010000024.1 GCA_030040795.1 Gammaproteobacteria bacterium
CGGCGTCGACGCAGGGCTTCAGCAGCTCCGCCTTGGCGAAGAGGTCGGTGAGGTCCACTCCCTTCGGGGGCGTCAGCTCCGTCGTGACCACGAATGGGCTCGAGCGCAGCTTCTCCTCGAGGCGGTTCGTCATGGGGAAGTGCTCTCTCGCGCGCTGTTAGCCGTACAATTCCGGCGGCGAGCGCATATTGCCACCGAGACCCCTGCATGGCCACCCTCTCCGACCCCGAAGCGCTGCGGCTCATCGAGCACGATCTCGGCTCGCTGCTCGCCGCGGCCGAGGCGCTGACGCTCGCCGGGCATGGCTCGACGGTCACGTATTCGCGCAAGGTCTTCATCCCGCTGACGCAGCTCTGCCGGGACGTGTGTCACTACTGTACGTTCGCGCGGGCGCCGCGCGCCGTCCGCAGCGCCTATCTCTCCATCGACGAGACGCTCCAGATCGCGCGCGCCGGTGCCGCGGCCGGGTGCAAAGAGGCGCTCTTCACGCTCGGCGACCAGCCGGAGCTGCGATATACGGCGGCGCGCTCGGCACTTGCCGAGATGGGCTACGAGAGCACGCTCGCCTATCTCGGCGCGGCCGCACGGGCCGTCTACGCCGAGACCGGACTGCTCCCGCACCTCAACCCCGGCGTCATGACGCGCGAGGACCTGAGCCGGCTCCGGCCGGCATGCGTCTCGATGGGTCTCATGCTCGAGAGCGCCTCCGAGCGCCTCGCGGAGCGCGGCGGCCCGCACTGGGGATCGCCCGATAAGGTCCCGGCGGCACGCATCGCGACGTTGCAGGCTGCGGGCGAGCTCGGAATCCCCTTCACGACCGGGCTCCTCATCGGCATCGGCGAGACGCGGCGGGAGCGCATCGAGGCGCTGCTCGCCCTGCGCGCGCTTCACGAGCGTTACGGACACCTTCAGGAAGTCATCATCCAGAATTTTCGCGCGAAGCCGGGAACGCGCATGGCCCGCTCGCCGGAGCCGCCGCTCGAGGAGCACCTGTGGACGATTGCGGTGAGCCGGCTCATCTTCGGGCCGCTCATGTCGTTGCAGGCGCCGCCCAATTTGCAGCCGGACGCGCTCGCAGCGCTGGTCCGGGCCGGAGTCAACGACTGGGGCGGCGTCTCACCCGTCACGCCCGATCATGTGAATCCGGAGGCGCCTTGGCCGCATCTCGATGCGCTCGCCGAGCAGACGGCGGCGGCAGGCCGCACGCTCGTCGAGCGTCTGGCAATCACGCCACCCTTCGCCTGCGACCCCGAGAAGTGGGTCGATAGCGGTCTGCGGTCCGCCGTCCGCACGCGCGCGGACAGCAGCGGTCGCGCGCGCATCGATGCGTGGCATCCCGGTTCCGCCATGCCGATTCCGGAGGCGGCGCACGAATGGTTGCTCGCGCCACGCGAGGACGCGCCCGAGGCCTCCCGCCCCGAGGCCTCCCGCCCCATCCGCCGAATCCTGATGCAAGCCCTGCGCGGCGAAACGCTCGACGTGGACGACGTCGTTGCGCTCTTCGCTTGCGAGGGGAACGACCTGCGGCAGGTTCTGCGGGCCGCGGACCGGCTGCGGGAGGACACGGTCGGGCCTCAGGTGACCTACGTCGTCAACCGCAACATCAACTACACCAATATCTGTCTCTACAAGTGCGGCTTCTGCGCCTTCTCCAAGGGCGGAACGAAGGCCCTGCGCGGGCCGGCCTATCTGCTCGATCTGGACGAGATCGCGCGGCGCACCAGGGAGGCCGCGGATCGCGGCGCAACCGAAGTCTGCCTGCAGGGCGGCATTCATCCCGACTTCACCGGCGAGACTTATCTCGGCATCGTGGCCGCGGTCAAAGAGGCCGTGCCGGCCATGCACGTACATGCCTTCTCACCGCTCGAGGTCACCCACGGCGCGCGGACGCTCGGCCTCTCGCTCGAGGCATTCCTGCGCCGGCTGAAGGCGGCAGGCCTCTCGACGTTGCCGGGCACGGCCGCGGAGATCCTCGACGATGAGATCCGCGCGATCATCTGTCCGGACAAGGTGAGCACCGGGGAGTGGCTCGAGGTGATGCGCACGGCCCACGCCGTTGGCCTTCGCAGCACGGCCACCATCATGTTCGGCCATGTCGATCGGCCGCTCCACTGGGCGCGGCACCTGCTGCGCCTGCGGCACCTGCAGGAGCAGACGGGCGGCTTCACCGAATTCGTGCCGCTGCCGTTCGTTCACATGGAGGCGCCGCTCTGGCGCCGAGGTCTCGCACGCCCCGGACCGACCTTCCGCGAGTCGGCGCTCATGCATGCCATCGCCCGGCTCGCGCTGCATCCGGGATTCATCCACATTCAAACCTCGTGGGTCAAAATGAATGCGCAGGGTGCCGCCGTCTGCCTGCAGGCGGGCGCCAACGACCTCGGCGGCACGCTGATGAACGAGTCCATCACTCGCGCGGCAGGCGGCGTGAACGGCCAGGAGATGACGGCGGACGATCTACGGCGCATCGCGGCCGCCGCGGGCCGGCCGCTCGTCCAGCGCACGACGCTCTATGGTGAGGTCAGGACCTCTGCCGAGGCCGAGGCTGCCTGTCAGCCGAGCTGGCGAGTCACGTCGTTGAAGATCGCAACCCCGAGCAGCAGCGCGAGCAGCGCGAGCCCCACCTGCTGACCGAAGGCCTGCGTACGGTCGGACAGTGGACTGCCCTTCACCCATTCGGCGGCCTGGAAGACGATCTGTCCCCCATCGAGGAGAGGGATCGGCAGGAGATTGAAGAACGCGATGACGAGCGAGATGAGCACGAGGAAGCTCAGGAACGAGGCGACGCCTGCTTCGGCCGACTCGCCTGCAACCTCCGCGATGCCGATCGGGCCGCTCAGATTCTTGAGCGAGACCTGACCGAGCACCATGCGCCAGATGAGCTCGCCCTGC
Source organism: Gammaproteobacteria bacterium (assembly GCA_030040795.1). Taxonomy (GTDB): domain Bacteria; phylum Pseudomonadota; class Gammaproteobacteria; order Steroidobacterales; family Steroidobacteraceae; genus JASHUC01. The sequence goes on from JASHTA010000024.1 coordinate 2,890, forward strand.
ATCGCGGTGAGCTCCCAGGCTTCGCTCGCTGCGGCACCGAGCGCCGCGGTGGGCGATAGGCTCCGGTGGACCATCAATCCAGGCGGATACTGCGCAGGCGTCGACAAGACGCCGATGAGCTTTTGGCCGTCCGGGGCGGCCCTCGAGATCGTGACGCGCACCGAGCGCTCGGCGCCGGCGCGGCTGTAACGCAGCTCGATCGCCGGGCTCGAGGTGCTCGAGACCTCCTGGATGATGTCCGTGAAGTCGCGCACGGGCTTGCCATCGACAGCGAGGACGCGGTCACCCGGGAGCAGCCCCGCCCTGGCTGCGGGGCTGTTCTTCTGCACCTCACCGACCACCGGTGGAATGACCGGCTGCTCAAATTGAAAGCCGATCACGCCGAGCAGGTCGGACAAGTCGCTCAGGCGCTTGCGTTGGGCGGGGTCCGTGACGGACAAGATGAGCGTGCGAGAGGCCCCCTTCACGTCCCGCACGGAGAGCTCGGCACTGCCACGCGCGAGAATGGAGTCGAGCAGGTCGAACACCACATCGCGCTGGTCCGTAGCCGAGTTCCCATTGACGGCGAGGATGTCATCGCCGCTGCGCAGTCCCGCGCGGGCGGCGACGGACGATAGCGTCACGTCTCCGACCACCGGTCTCGAGTCCGTGGCGCCGTTCACCCAGAACATGCCCCAGAGCACCAGAACCGCGAACAGGACGTTGGCGGCCGGCCCGGCGAACAGCACGACGATGCGCTGCCACGGGGGACGGCGCGTGAACGAGCGGTTGAGATCCGCAGGCGCAACCGGTCCCTCGCGCTCGTCGAGCATCTTCACATAGCCGCCCATCGGGATGGGTGCGAGAACGATCTCCGTGCGATCCCGCCCGACGGGCTTGCGCAGCAGCGGCTTGCCGAAGCCGATCGAGAACCTCAGCACTTTGAAGCCGAGGCGCTGGGCAACCCAGAAGTGGCCGAACTCGTGCACGATGACCAGAAAGCCGACGGCGACGATGTACCACAGGGCGTACCAAATCAGCGTCATGCGAGGGAAGCTCCTTGTCCTGTTGCGGCTATCATATCTTGTCGGGCATCCCGGCGGCCGGCCTCGCGGCGGCGGGCATCGTGATGGCCGATCGTAGCGTGACAGCCGTGAGCGCGGCGGCGGCACAAACGTCGAGCAGCCGCGGCAGCACCTCGAGAATCACCGGGGAGCCGCCACGCGTGCGGGCCGCACGCCCATCGTGAAGGAGCAGGATATCCCCGGCCCGAAGGCCGCGGCTCAGCTTCGCGAGAACCGACTCGGCGTCGCGGCGTACCGTATCGAACCCCCGCCGCGTCCAGCTCGCGAGGCGCAGTCCCATGCGCGCGAGGATCGGCTCGAGCAGCGGACCGCGCAATCCGGCCGGCGCTCGGAAGAAGACCGGCGATGCCCCGCATGCCGACACGATCGTTTCCTGTGCCTCGGCGATCTCCCGCTGCAAGCTGCCGGGTCCGAGCAGCAGGAAATGGTTCGGGTGGCGCTGGCTGTGATTCTCGATCGCATGGCCCCGCCGGACGATCTCGCTCGCGAGATCCGGATGCCGCGCGACACGCTCTCCGATGCAGAAGAACGTGGCTTTGGCGCCGTGCTCGTCCAGCCGCGCGAGGACTTGCGGTGTGATCGACGGC
>JASHTA010000249.1 GCA_030040795.1 Gammaproteobacteria bacterium
ATCCGACACCTGCTGGTCACGGCGCTGGTGCTGGCCGGACTCGCGGTGCTGGCGGGCGCCATTCTCGGACAGTACGTCACCGGTCCCGTTCAGGCGTTGACGGCCGCGGCCGTGCGGCTCGGAGAGGGTGATTTCTCCACCTCGATACCGAGCGGCGGGGCCGCCGAGGTGGGCGCGCTCGCGAGGACCATGGAAGATATGCGCCGCAACCTCGTCGATCTCACCGGCACACTCCGCCGGCGCGAAGCCGAGGCACGGGCCGTGCTCTCGGGCATCGTCGAAGGCGTCTACGCCGTCGACCGGAATCGCACGATCCGCTACCTCAACCCGCAAGCCGCGAGACTCCTCAAGGTCGATCCGGCGGAGGCCGTCGGCCGCTTCTGCGGAGATGTGTTGCGGCCCCGCGGCGAGGGAGGCACGCGCCCGTGCGAGAGTCACTGCCCCATCCTTCAAGCGCGCGTCGAGGGAACCGCGCGAGCGGTCGAGCATCTGCAAACGGGCGAGCGCGACTCGCGAACGGCGCTCATCACGAGCTCGAGCCTGGTCGATGGCCTGCAGGTGCAAGTGATCCGCGACGAGACGGAGCTCGAGGCCGTGCGCCGCGCGCGGGATTCCGTGCTCGCCAACATCTCGCACGAGTTCCGCACGCCGCTCGCCGCGCAGCTCGCCTCGATCGAGCTGCTGCGCGACGGCATGTCGTCGATGGGTGCGGCCGAGCAGGAGAATCTCGTCCTCTCGCTCGAGCGCGGCACGCTCCGCCTGACGCGGCTCATCGACAACCTCCTGGAAAGTGTGCGCATCGAGTCCGGCCAGCTCGGCATTCGCCGGCAAAGCGTCGAGCTGGCCGAGGTGATCGAGGATGCGACCTCGCTCGTCGGCTCGCTTCTGAAGCTCAGGCGGCAGACCCTCGAGGTGAGCGTATCGCACGAGCTGCCGCTCGTGAGCGGGGATAAGACGCGCCTCACGCAGGTGTTCGTGAATCTGCTCGCGAATGCGAACAAGTTCGCCCCGGAGGGCAGTGTCCTCAGAATCGGAGCGGAATGCGGCGCGGAAACGCTCACCACGTGGGTGGAGGACGAGGGACCCGGCGTGCTGCAGAGCGAGGGCAGCGCGATCTTCGAGCGCTTCCGCCGCGGCGCCGACGAGGAGCCCGAGCCCGGGGGGCTCGGCCTCGGCCTGTGGATCGTCAAGTCGATCATCGACCGGCACGGGGGCACCATCCTGGTAACCCGCACCGCTGAGGAGCGCACACGCTTCAGCATCACGCTGCCTCTGGAGGGCCACGCATGAAAGTGCTGGTCGTGGACGACGACCGCGACCTGCGGGAGCTGATCGGGTTCGCGTTGAACCAAGCGGGCTTTCTGGTCATCAAGGCCGCGGACGGCCCGAGCGCCGTGCGCATGTTCGACACCGAAGCGCCGGACATCGTCGTGCTCGACATCAACATGCCGGGGGCGAGCGGGTTCCAGGTCTGCGAGGCGATCCGCGCCCGCTCGAACGTTCCGGTCATGATGCTGACGGTGCGCAGCGAGGAGGAGGATCTCATCAAGGCGCTCGAGCTCGGCGCGGACGACTACCTGACCAAGCCGTTCAGCCCGAAGACCCTGCTCGCGCGCCTCAAGGCGCTGCTGCGGCGAGCCGGCATGGAGAGCGCGGCGCCGCCGCTCACGGCTGGACGCATCGCGCTCAACGTCGAGGATCACACGGCGCAGATCGCCGGCGGCGCTCCCATCCGGCTCACGAAGCTCGAGCTGCGGCTGATGCAGATGCTGCTCAGCAACTCGGGACGCACGGTGAGCTCCGACCGGCTGCTCGTGCATATCTGGGGGCACCGCAACTCGGGCGACCGGCAGCTGCTGAAGCAGCTGGTGCACCGGCTGCGGCAGAAGATCGAGGCGGACCCGGCGCTGCCGCGGTACCTGCAAACCGCGGCGGGCGCGGGCTACAAGCTCGTCGTCGACTGAGACCGTCTATGAGCGCCTGACCATTATTCCTCGCCAGAGCGTGCGCGCCAGGATGGCGCGCTCGCAGCCCCCAGGGATGGGTTCACGGCGGTTTGGCGAGGAATAGTGGTCAGGCGCTCATTGCCCCGTGATCTGATCGAAGATGCCGCCGTCGGAGAAGTGCTCCTTCTGCACCTTCGCCCAACCGCCGAAGTCGGCGATGGTGGCCAGAGTGAGCTGCGGGAACTGCCTCGCGTAGCGAGCCGCGACCTGGGGATCGCGCGGCCTGTAGTAATGCCGGGCGATGATCTCCTGTCCCTCGCTGCTGTAAAGATACTGCAGATAAGCCTCGGCCACCGCGCGCGTACCGTGCCTCAGCACCACCTCGTCGACCCACGCGACGCAGGGCTCCGCGAGGATGCTCACCGTGGGCACGACGATCTGCAGCTTGTCCGCGCCCACCTCCCGCACCGCGAGGAAGGCCTCGTTCTCCCATGCGATCAGGACGTCACCGATCCCGCGCTGGGCGAAACTGGTAGTCGCGCCGCGCGCGCCGGTATCGAGGATCGGCACTTGCTTGTACAACCGGCGCACGAACTCTCTCGCCGTGGCGTTGCTGCCTCCGGGCTGCCGGAGCGCCCACGCCCAGGCCGCGAGGTAATTCCAGCGCGCGCCGCCGGATGTCTTCGGGTTCGGCGTGATAACGGCGACGCCGCGCTTCGTGAGATCGCTCCAGTCGCGAAGACCCTTCGGATTGCCACGCCTCACGAGGAACACGATGGTCGAGGTGTAGGGAGCGCTGTTGTCGGGCAGGCGGCTTTGCCAGTTGAGCGGCAGCAGCCTGCCTTGCGTCGCGATGGCATCGATGTCGCCCGCCAGCGCGAGCGTCACGACATCCCCCGGGAGGCCGTTGATCTCCGATTCCGCCTGCGTGCCGGATCCCCCGTGCGATTGAAGGACGTTCACGATCTGCCCGGTCCGCGCTCGCCAGTATCGCGCAAATGCAGGGTTGTATGCGCTGTAGAGCTCGCGGGTGGGATCGTACGAGACGTTGAGGAGGTTCACGCGCTGCGCCGCATGCGCCATCTTCGCGCCGAGCGGGGCGCAGACGGCCGCGGTTGCGGCGCCCACTGCGAGCCCGTTGAGGCCCGCGAGGCAGCGTCGACGGTCGGGGTTGAAGTCCATGCCGGTAGTCTAGCAGCCTCTAGGACTGAGCGTCCTCGACTGCAGCGGCTGCGCTTTCCATGTAACTCATGACATGGTCATAAAGATAATGCCGGTCAAAACGGTACCGCCAGACCACATATCACGATGAAGGCAAACTCAATCTGCAAGACAATCGCCGCTACGAATGACCGCGGAGCGAGCCCGAAGATCAACGTCATTGCACGCGGGAAATAGCGGAGAGCTGCAAACCCGATCACCGGGAAAATCGCAATCGTCGGCATGCTCACAAACGCGAAAGCGCCATCAAGACGTGCTTGAGAATATGGAAGCCATTCAGCCGCGCTGCGCGACTCTGTCCGGGTCTTTTGCCAGGCAGCGTAGAAAATACCGAGTTTGGTATGCAGGCATCGACACCGAATGCGAGCACGATTTGGCCGTAATTCAATACCCGAGAATTGATGGATCACAGCTGCATTGAGGATGTGTTTGTATTTGCGTCTGCAAGATTATCTAGATACTGTGGCGCAAAGGAGCGCTAAATTCCTCACGCCCGAGCCGCTGCTCCCTCGGATTGCACCGAGCTCAGCCAGTGCGTGACGGCATCATACAATGATGTCGTCGACCGCATTCCGCTACGGCGGAGATTTGATCGGACACGAAGGTGGTCGAGGTCGCGCGGCGATTGCTCCATACTCCGCGCTACGACGTCACGAATATGCCGCTGATGATTTCCAGTCCCTCATTGCAGTTCACAGCAAGCCCGTTGCTCCCCCAGCGGATGAGGCGGCCGACTTTGCCGTTGACACCACCCGGCTCGAGCGAGCACCCGCTCACGCGGGTCTTTTCACGGACGGATTGGGTCTCGAGATTATAGGTCGCGAAAGTCCAAAGGGGTGTCGGAGAAAGCTGTTCTTGATAGAAGAAATACGCTCTGTTCAGTGAGCTATCGAGCGCGACGACGGGCTCTAATGCGTCAAGCGGCTGCAGGAAGCCGGCAAGCACTGCACCCGTTGTGGGATCGGTCACGGTTCCATCGTCGCCATAGATCGCTGCATTGAGGTAGTAGATGTCACCGCTGATGCTCACGCCCGTCGCCTCGTTGGCAAGCGACAGACCGGTCGTCAAGGTCGACGCGGTAAAGAGACGCGTCCCATTGCCGTCGTACGCGTAGAGGGTGGAGCTGTCCGTGCCCCAGCTGAGCGCCATCACGCGTGTCGACGCATCCGGCGTGAGGAACGTCTGGGGACGCATGGTCGCGTTGTCGTAAACATAGGTACCGCGCGAGTCCCAATCGATGAGACCCGTGCCAAAGACGTAGGCCGAGACCACCATCGACGTGGACGCACCCGGCATGGCCAGCAGATACCCCGCGTAGGTTGTCCCGTAGGTCGGGTCGATTGGTAAGGGGATCGTCAGATCGAGGCTCATGGTGGAAAGAGCAATACGCTCGACATTCCCCTGGTCCGAAAAGCCGACGTAGGCGTAAAGGCCATCGTCCGAGACGGACAGTACTGTCGGCTCGCCGCCGAGGCTCAACGAGCGAGTGACCGTCGCCGTCGTGGGGTCGATCTCGAGCAGCGCTGAGGGATACTGGCCGGAACCTGACGTAGTCACGGCGTAGATTTTTTGGTTCACCGCTGCCCAAGCGATGTCGCTGGCCGTGACGGGCAGCATTTGCGCCTGGTAGTCGACACCTTCCGTCGCCGTGACCGTATAGGTCACGGGCAGCACCCACGGACTCCCCGTCGCCGGCTTAGTACACCCACTGTCGTAGCAGATCGAGACCGTGATCACGTCGCTGTAGACGCCGGGACCGAGGCTGTTCGGGCTGACCAGGTTCACGATCAATGTTCCTGTGAAACCCGTTCCCTCGGCATTCACCTGCCAGCTTCCGCTCGCCACGACCCCACTCTGTTGCGATTGGCCTATCAGGTAGGTGGTATAGGGGGGTAGCTGGTTCGTCGCGACGCTGATCGTCGCCGACGCCGTGGTGGCGGTGTCTGGAGCCTCGACGGTGATCGAGGCGCTCGGGGTCACCGTGTACGTCGCGTTGGAGACAGCGTTTCCAGTGACCGTGTATGTGATGGAGATGGTAATGGGAGCGCCAGTAACCGGTATGGTGCACGCCTGATCGAGGCAGAACTGTACGGTAACCTGATCCTGATAGGTTCCAGAGCCCATGAGCGCCGGCGACCACAATCCGAACGATAATGTCGCCGCCTGCCCCGAACTCGTCGGATTGGTAAAGCTGAAGTTGATACTCTGAATGGCGGTTCGAAGGTAGCTGTACTGGTAGTAAACCTGAACGCCGGAGGGATTCTCCAACGTAAAGTGAACCTGATAGTTCGGTGAGGCAGCGCTGGGCGCGACGGTCGGCGAGAACTGGGTGTCATCGGCGCTCACCGACGGCATCGCGCTCGAGGAACTGGAGGAACTCGACGAGCTGGCACTCGAGGAACCCGTGCCCGATGCTCCTGATGAGCCGCTCGCCGTGCCCGAATTACCGCTGTCAGTCCCTCCACCTCCGCAAGCGCTCAACGTCACAAGGAACACCAGCCAGAGCGCAAGGAGACTCTTTCGAAATGGATGAGTGCCACGGCCACACATGGGTGCCTCCCCCCCGAACTGATGATGGCCCCCGGAGTTATTTTCGGGACGCCTGACACGTCGAGACCGTCTTCGGGTCCCTTATGGGCACCACGTCGCGCGGCGTGCGATGTCGTTGGGTTATGCACGCGATCGACGTTGGTGTAGGAGTGTAGCTCCATCCCCCCCGCATGTCGTCTCCTACCGACCGACGCATCAATGCGCGGATACGCGGTTGCGCTCTGCTAGACCCCCACGAGCGATGTCTCCCCTACATCAGCTCATTGCGCAGGCTCTTGTCGCATTCAACACGCGAAACGTCGGAGCTTGGCTTGCGTCGAGTGGAATGCTCGGCGTTTGCAAGGCACACGACCCAGCGGTGCGGGAAAAATAGCTGCGCGCGAGCTTGGCTGTCAAGCGATGGATGGCTTTCAAATGTAAGCTCGTGGCATCTTTCAGCATTCTTGAGAATGAAAATCGCCGTTGAGCGAAAAAATAGCGCGTGAGCGAAATAGAAAAGTCGCGGCACTCTAAGTCGACGAGTCGAATATCGTCACTCGGCGCGCCCGAATCGCTCACCGATCACATGCCGACGACCGCTCTGAGAGCGGGCATCTCGCTCACGCTAGAACGCGTCGGGCCAGTGTCGCTACAAACGGATTTGGCTCACATCGCCGCCGAGTCAGATGCGGACTTCGATCAGGAGATCATCGCGGGAACCGCCTTGAGCGCAGCGAATGCGGCAGGCGATGGAAGCGATACTCATCGGCCGCTCTCGCTCGTTCGAGCGATCGAGTTGGCCTCCTCTCTTCCCGCGCCGCCCGGACTCTCCGGACCCAGCCCGATCCCGCGCGACAACCACTCGCCGTAGCGGATCGACGCGCCGTGCCGATCAGGCGCGCTTCAGCGCGCTCAACAAATGCGGCTCGATCCCTCGCAGCGCCCGTTCGATCGACATCGATCCCACGAGCGCCGCAAGCTGCGTCATCTCGAGGCCGGCGTACCCGCAGGGGTTGATCCGCCCGAAGGGCTCGAGGTCCATATTCACGTTCAGGGCGAGGCCGTGGTAGCTCGCGCCGCGGCGGATGCGCAGACCGACGCTCGCGAGCTTCCGGCCCCCCACGTAAACGCCCGGCGCTTCCGGCTTCGCCTGCGCCGCGATATCGAGCTC
>JASHTA010000250.1 GCA_030040795.1 Gammaproteobacteria bacterium
AGCTTGCGCTTGAGCAGCTGCGTGGCGAGAAAGCACACGACGCCCGCGCAGATTCCGATCACGACCGCCCCCTCCGGCCCGACGAATCCCGAGGCGGGCGTGATCGTGCCGAGTCCGGCGACGGTACCCGTGACGATGCCGAGCAAGCTCGGCTTGCCGAAGCGCACCCACTCCATGGCCATCCACGAGAGTGCGCCGGCGGCGGCGGCGAGATGCGTGACGAGGATCGCCATCGCGGCGGAGCCGTTCGCCGCGAGTGCGCTGCCGCCGTTGAAGCCGAACCAACCGACCCACAGCATTCCAGCTCCGAGCACCGTCAAAGGCATGCTATGCGGCGGCATCGGATGGTGCGGGAAGCCCTTGCGCTCCCTCAGCACGAGCGCGGTGACGAGCGCCGCGACACCCGCGTTGATGTGGACGACGATGCCGCCCGCGAAGTCGAGTACGCCGCGCTGCGCGAGCCAGCCGCCGCCCCACACCCAGTGACAGACCGGTACGTAGACGAGCAGGAGCCACGCGGCGGAGAACCACAACACCGCGCTGAACTTCATGCGCTCGGCGAATCCTCCAACGACGAGCGCCGGGGTGATGATCGCGAAGGTGAGCTGGAACATCGCGAACGCGGCTTCGGGCGTCGTGCCGTGCAGCGAATGACGCCCGATGCCGGTAAAGCCGAGCTCGCCGAGCGGTCCGATCAGCCACTGGTAGCTGCCCGACTCGCCGAAGACGAGACGGTACGCGCCGGCGAACCACAGCACGCTCACCAGGCACGCGATGGCGAAGCACTGCATGCACACCGAGAGGACGTTCTTGGTGCGGACAAGCCCCGAGTAGAACGCGGCGAGCCCTGGGAGCGTCATGAGCAGCACGAGCGCGGTCGCCGTGATGAGCCAGGCCGTGTCGCCGGCGTTGAGGGTCGGGGTCGCGGCGATCCCGGGGGTCCCGGGGGTCCCGGCCCATGCAGCGATTGGAAGGACGGCAAACGCAACAGGGACCGCCCCTAGGGCGGCGAACTTGGCTCGCACGGTCGGACCCCTCGACTTCACCGGCGACATTGCCGGCAGTGCAACAGGCGGCCACCCGCGCTGGCGGCCGGGCGCGAATTGTACGGGGTCGACCGCCGCACCGCACGCGTGCCTGGCGCACCGCACGCGTGCCCGTGTGCCCCTGCGCCGAATCCCGCACGCTGTGCCGGCCTGCACACCGCGCCATATATCATGAGCCGCAATGGATGAGCTCTCGCAGGAGACTCGCGCGCCGGCGCAAGAGGCCGCCACGGCACCTCTGCGCCGCCTGGACCTTCTCTGGCTCACCGCCGGCGTGCTGCTGTTGATCGGCAGCGGAATCGGCTGGCGGCACCCCTGGCCGGCCGACGAGCCGGGCTTCGTCCAGGTCGCGCGCGAGATGGCCGCGCACGGGAACTGGCTGTTCCCGAGCCTCGGCGGCGAGCTCTACGACGACAAGCCGCCGCTCTATTTCTGGCTGCTCACCGCCGGGTACGCGCTCACCGGGTCCATCCGCTGGACGTTCCTGCTGCCGTCGTTCCTCTCCGCGCTCGGGATCGTGTGGCTGGTCTACGACCTCGCCCGGCGCCTGTTCAGCCGGCGCGCGGCGCTCTGCGCGGCGGGCCTGCTGATGTGCACCGTGCAGTTCGTCCTGCAGACTCGCAGCGCCCAGATCGATGCGACGCTGTGCCTGCTCACCACGCTCTCGCTCTACGGCCTCTTCAGGCATCTGCTGCTCGGCCCGTCGTGGGGCTGGTACTTCGCGAGCGGATTTGCCGCCGGCCTCGGCGTCATCACGAAAGGAGTCGGCTTTCTACCGTTGCTCGCACTCCTGCCCTACGCTTATCTGCGGCGGCGGGGGTTCCAGCCGCTTCCGAGACTGCAGGGCGGCTGGCGCTGGGGCTCGGCGGGTCTCGCGCTGCTCATCGGCATCGGCATCTGGGTCGCCCCGATGCTCGCGACAGTCGCCGCGAGCGGCGATCCGGCCCTCACCGCCTATCGCAACGGGATCCTGCTGCGCGAGACGGCCACCCGCTACTTCGACGCGTGGCACCACCGGCAGCCGTGGTTTTACTTCCTCGTCGAGGTGATCCCACCGCTCTGGCTGCCGCTCAGCGCGCTGCTCGTGTGGCTCGTGCGACCGTGGAAACGCGCCTGGAGCGAGCGGGATGCGCGCGTGTGGCTGCCGCTTTGCTGGGCGGCCCTCGTGCTCGCCTTCTTCTCGCTCAGCACCGGCAAGCGCGACCTCTACATCTTTCCGGCGCTGCCCGCCGTCGCTCTCGCCGCGGCGCCCGCGCTCGAGGCGCTCTTCGCGCGCCGCGATGTCTTGCGGCTGGGTTTCGCGCTCGCCGCAATTCTCGTTCTTGCCGCGGGCGCGTTCGCAGCAGGCTACGTGGCGGGTGTCGGCGGCATCGTGCGCATCGCGCACGAAGGAGGACTTCACTCCTGGATACCGATCGCGAGTGTTCCCGCGGCAGGCGCGGCCGCGGCCATCGCGGCCTGCCGGCACAGACCGCTCCTCACCTGGCCCGCCGCGCTCGCCGCCTGTGCGCTCGCCTTCTCATGGGCCATCGAGCCTCGCATCGACCCGCAGCGCTCGGGAGAAGCGTTCATGCGGGCCGCACTCGCCCGGATTCCCGCGGACACCGGTCTCGGGCTCGTGGGATACAAGTACCAGTTCCTGCTGTATCTCGACCGGCCGATCGTCGACTTCGGCCATCGCCGCTGGCTCGATCCGCTGAGCGAGGAGCGCGATGCCGCGCGCTGGCTCGGCGCGTCGCCCCACCGAGTCCTCATCGCGCCGCGGTCGGAGCTGAAGCCCTGCTTCGACGGCGCGTCCCGCGAGCCCCTCGGCACGAGCGCGGGCGAGCAGTGGCTGCTCGTGCGGGCTCCCACCCCGTCCGGCTGCGCCGAGCGAGGGGATCCGAGGCGCGTCCTTCACTACACGCCGCCGTGAGGGCCGGCATCGCTGCGCCGAGCCACCGCACTAGCGGGCGAGCATGCCTTCGAGCTGTGCCGCGCAGTCCGCCGGGTCGGTGAACAGGATCGTCCGGAATCCCATCCGACCCGCCGCCTCGATGTTCGGCGGATGGTCATCGATGAAGACTGTCTGCGCCGGGGCGAGCCCGTGCACCCGGCACAGGTGCTCGAAGATCTCCGGTTCCGGCTTCACCCATTTGACCTCGGCCGAGATCACGATGCCGGTGAAGAGGCTCCAGAAGTCGTATCGCTCGCGCAGAAAGGCAAAAGTCTCCGCCGATACGTTGGACAGGCCGAAGAGCGGAACGCCGCGGCGCGAGAGATCGCGCGCGAGCGCGACGGACTGCGGTATGGGCGTGAGCGACTCCTTCACCCGCTGCACGAGGGCCGCGATCTCCTCCTGCGGCCGGCCGATGCGCTCGGCGAAGCGCTGCACGGCGGCATCCTCCCGGAGCGTTCCGCGATCGACCTCGACCCAGTCGGGATGCTGGAATATACCCTGGCTCACCCGCGCGCGCAGCGCCTCATCTGCGTAGAAGCCCTCGACGATCTCCCGCGGCTTCCATCTGACGAGGACTCCGCCGAAATCGAAGATCACGTTGCGAACCGTAGCTCGGGGCATGCCTTCGATGGTAGCGGCGCCTACGGCGAGCGGGCAACGCGGCTCATCGCCTCTCGAGTCGTCACCGAGCTTGCCGACGGCAGCCGCTCCGTGCTCCACCCGCCGCCGAGCGCCTGGATGAGCTCGACGGCCGCCGCCATCTCGCTCACCCGGAGCGTCACCTCCATCTGCTGATCGGCGAGCAGAGTCGTCTGGGCGGTCATCACATCGAGATAGGGATCGAGCCCGGTCTGGTATCGAGCCGTGGCAATGCTCAAATAGCGCTGCGCGGCTCTCACCGCCGTCTGCTGCCGTGCGAGCTGCTCGGACCCGATGCGCAACGTGGCGATGTAGTCCTCGACCTGTTGAAACGCCGTCAGGACGGTCTGCCGGTAGGCGGCCACGTCGGCCTCGTAGGCGGCCGTGTACTGTGCGACCGTCGCCCGGCGCAGTCCCGCATCGAAGATCGTCTCCGAGGCCGAGGCGCCGAGAGACCAGAAGCGCGCCGGCGCCGAGAAGAGCGTGCCGAGGGCCGACGACTCGAGCCCGCCGCTCGCGCTGAGATCGAGCGTCGGGAAGTATGCGGTCTGCGCAATGCCGATGGCCGCATTCGCTTCCGCCAGCGTGCGCTCCGCCGCGGCCACGTCGGGGCGCCGCTCGAGCAGCTTCGAGGGTATTCCGATCGGAATGGCCGGCACGGGTGTCGTGAGCAGTTTCACCGGCAGGGCGAAGCTCGCCGCCGGCTTGCCGATCAGCGTCGCGATGGCGTGCTCGTAGATCGCGCGGTTCGTGGCGATGCCGACCGCCGTCGCCTGAGCGTTCGCGAGCGTCACTTCGGCCTGCGCGACGGCCTGGTCGTCGTCGATGCCGCTCTCCCGCAGTCCGCGGGTGAGCTGCAGCGACACCCGGTCCGCCTCGATCGTGCGGTTGTACAGATCCTGGAGCGAGTCCTGGCCGCGCAGCTCGAAGTAGTACATTGCGAGATCCGCCTCCTCCGTCAGCCGCTCGTTCTCGAGGTCCGCGGCGCTCACCTGCGCCGCATATCGAAATTCGCGTACGGTGTTGCGAATGCGGCCCCAGAGATCGGGCTCCCAGGAGACATCGAAAGGCAGCGAGACCTCGGTGAACGTGCCCGTTCCGAGGCCCGGCGCGCCGGTGCCGGCGCCGGTGCCCGAGGCCGTCGCACCTACCGCAGCGCCCTGACTCACCGTGCTCGGCAAGTGGCTCTTCGTGTAGGACGGCCCCACCGTCAGCGTCGGAAAGTAGCTCGCGCGTGCCTCGCTCACCTGCGCGCGGGCCGCCATGAAGCTCTGAAAGGCCTGCGCGATGTTCTGATTGCCGATCTCGAGCGCACCCTCGAGCGCATCGAGCTCGGGATCGCGGAAGATCTCCCACCACTTGCCCTTGAGCGCCATGTCCTGCGGACGCGCAGGCCGCCATGTGCCGGCCGGCACCGAGCGATAAGCGGCGGCCGACGCCTCCTTGAAAGCTGGCGGCGAGCTCACCGACGGCCTCACGTATCTCGGGCCGATGCACCCGCCGAGCAAGCCGAGCGCGGCGGCACCGGCGCAGCCGAGCACGCAGACCCGCGCACGCCTTGCTGTGATGGAGCTCGTACCCATGTCCCGGTCCTCCTCAATCACCCCTGAACCCCTTCAGCCGCAGAGTGTCCATCAACAGATAGATCACCGGAGTGCTGTAGAGCGTGAGCGCCTGACTGACGATCAGCCCTCCGATGATCGAGATGCCGAGCGGCCGGCGCAGCTCCGACCCCATGCCGCTGCCGATGGCGAGAGGAACGGCGCCGAACAGTGCCGCCATCGTCGTCATCATGATGGGACGGAAACGCAGCATCGAGGCCTCGAAGATCGACTCGCGCGTGCCCTTGCCCTCGTTGCGCTCCGCGTCTAGCGCGAAGTCGATCATCATGATCGCGTTCTTCTTGACGATGCCGATGAGCAGGATCACGCCGATGATCGACATCACGTCGAGCTCCAGCCCGGTGAGCCACAGCGCGATGATGGCTCCGACGCTCGCCGGAGGAAGCGTGGAGAGGATGGTGAGCGGGTGGACGAGGCTCTCATAGAGCATGCCGAGCACGATGTACACCGCAATGATCGCGGTGAGGACGAGGTAGGGCTCGGTGGTCAGGGATTGCTCGAAGGCCGCGAGCGTCCCGGAGAACTCGCCGTGGATCGACTGCGGCATGCCGAGCTTCTGCTCGGCGGCTTCGATCTCCCGCGTCGCCTGTCCGAGCGATATACCCGGCGCGAGATTGAACGACACGGTGGCAGAGGGGAAGAGCCCCGTGTGATTCACCACCAGCGGTGCCGTCGACGCCGCGTACCGGGCGACGGATCCGAGTGGGACGGCGGCGGACCCAGGCGCCGATCCTGGGATGAGATAGATGGAATTGAGTCCCTGCGGCGACTGCCAGTACTGCGGCGCGACCTCCATCACGACGTAGTACTGGTTGAGCGGCGTGTAGATCGTGGAGACCTCCGACTGGCCGAAGGCGTGATACAGCGTGTCGTCGATCATCTGGGGCGTCACGCCGAGCCGCGCCGCCGTCGCCCGATCGTAGGTGAGCAACGCCTCGAGGCCGCGATTCTCCTGGTCCGTGTTCACGTCGACGAAGCCCGGTGCCTTGCGCAAGGCCGCGAGCAGCTCCGGCCCGTACTTTTGCAGCGCCGCCGTGGTCTCCGCCTGCAGGGTGTACTGATACTCGGCGTTGCTCTGCCGGCCCCCGATGCGGATATCCTGCACGGCCTGCAGGAAAGTCGTGGCGCCCGGCACGCGCGCGAGCTTCGGCCGCAGCCGATCGATCACGGTCTCCGCGCTCACCTTGCGCTCATCGAGCGGCTTCAGCGCGATGAACTCCGAGCCGGTATTCGTCGCGCCCTGTCCGCCGGTGAAGCCCATGACGTTCTCGACGGCGGGATCGGACTTGACGATCTCGACCGACTGCTCGAGCGCGCTGCGCATCGCGTAGAAAGAGACGTCCTCGGATCCTTCGAGCCCTCCGCGCAGGGCGCCCGTGTCCTGCTGCGGGAAGAATCCCTTGGGGATGGCCTCGATCAGCAGGACGTTGGATGCCAGCGTGGCGAGAAAGACGCCGAGGATCAGGAGCGGGTGGTCGAGGGCCCAGGTGAGGCTGCGCCGGTAGCCCTCGAGCGTGCGGTTGAACAGTCGCTCGGTCGCGAGATAGATCCTGCCGTGGTTCGCCTCGCGCCTCGGGGCGAGCACCCGCGAGCACATCATCGGAGTGGCCGTCAGCGAGACGACCAGCGAGACGAGGATGGCGCTCGAGAGCGTCAGCGCGAACTCGCGGAACAGCCGGCCGATGATGCCGCCCATCAGCAGAATGGGAATGAATACGGCGATGAGCGACACGCTGATCGAGAGCACGGTGAAGCCGATCTCCTGGGCGCCCTTGAAGGCCGCCTGCATGGGCGTCAGGCCCGCCTCGACGTGCCGCGAGATGTTCTCCATCACGACGATCGCATCGTCCACGACGAAGCCGCTCGCAATGGCGAGCGCCATGAGCGAGAGGTTGTCGAGCGTGAAGCCGAACAGGTACATGATCGCGCAGGTCCCGATGAGGGAGACCGGAACCGCCACCGCCGGAATGAGAGTCACGCGGGCGTTCCGCAGGAACAGGAACACGACGCCGATCACGAGCAGCACCGCGATGAGCAGCGTTCGCTCGATGTCCGAGACGGAGGCCCGGATGGTGAGCGTCCGGTCGAGAATCGTCACCAGATGCTGGCCGCGGGGAATCGTCGCCTCGAGGGACGGCATCGCCGCCTTCACCGCGTCCACGGTCGAGATGATGTTGGCGCCCGGCTCGCGAAAGATCAGCATGTTCACGGACGGCTTGCCGTTGAGGTAGCCCGCCTGACGCACCGTCTGCTGCGAGTCGATGACCTGCGCGACATCCGAGAGCCGCACCGCGCCCCCCCGGGAGTAGCCCACGACGAGCGGCCGATAATCGGCTGCGCTCGTGATCTGATCGTTGGCGACGATGTCCGAGGTGACTTGGCCGTTCGAGAGCTGCCCTTTCGCAAGATTCACGTTCTCGCCCGCCACCCGCTGCACGACCGACGGCAGGCTGATCCCGTAGCTCGAGAGCTGATTGGGATTGAGCTCGATGCGCACGGCCGGGAGCGATGCGCCGACGACCAGCACTTCCCCGACTCCCGGGACCTGCGAGATGCGCTGCTCGAGCACGGTCGACGCCTCGTCGTAGAGCTGGGGAACGTCGTAGGTGCTCGATTGCAGGCCGAGCACGAGGATCGGCGAGTCGGCCGGGTTGACCTTGCGATACGTCGGATTGGAAGGCAGGTTCGCCGGCAAATACGTGCGGGCCGCGTTGATGCCCGCTTCGACGTCGCGCGCCGCTCCGTCGATATCGCGGCTCAGCTCGAACTGCAGCGTGATGCTGGTGCTGCCGAGGGAGCTCGTCGAGGTCATCTCCGTAACGCCCGCGATGTGGCCGAACTCCCGCTCGAGAGGGGTCGCGATGGAGGACGCCATGATGTCCGGGCTCGCGCCGGGCAGCGACGCCGAGACGCTGATCGTCGGGAAATCGACCTGCGGGAGCGGCGCAACCGGCAGCACCGTGAATGCCGTCGCTCCGGCGAGCGCGACGGCCACCGTGAGCAACGTGGTGGCGACCGGACGCTCGATGAAGATCCGAGACGGATTCAAGCGAGCCAGCCTTCCGGTTGCGGCGGCGCTCCGCGCCGGCGCCGGCTGAGGAATCGCTCGGCAACCTGGTCGAAGAAGATGTAAATGACCGGGGTCGTATACAGCGTGAGCAGCTGGCTCACCAGCAGGCCGCCGACCATGGCGACGCCGAGCGGCCTGCGCAGCTCCGAGCCGATCCCGGACCCGAACGCGAGCGGCACGCCGCTCAGCAGCGCCGCGAGAGTCGTCATGAGGATCGGACGGAACCGCAGCAGCGCGGCCTGATAGATGGCCTCCGCGGCCGGCTTGCCCTCCATCCGCTCGGCCTCCAGGGCGAAGTCGACCATCATGATGCCGTTCTTCTGCACGATGCCGATGAGCAGAATGATCCCGATGATGCCGACGATATCGAGCTCGAGATGAAAGAGCAGCAGCGCGAGCAGCGCGCCGAGCCCTGCCGACGGCAGGGTCGAGAGAATCGTGAGCGGGTGAATGAAGCTCTCGTAGAGCACGCCGAGAACGATGTACACCGTCACGAGGGCGGCAAGGATCAGCAGCGCCTCGTTCGACTGCGAGCTCTCGTAAGCGGCCGCCGTTCCCTGGTAGTCGGAGATCACGCTCGCCGGCAGCTTCAGTTTGGCAACGGCGCCGTCGATGGCGTCGACAGCCTGTCCGAGCGAATAGCCCGGAGCCAAATTGAAGGAGATCGTCACCGCCGGAAACTGGCCCTGGCGGTTGATGGCGAGGGCCTCGCTCCGCGTGCGAACGTGCGTGATGGCGCTGAGCGGAACCGGGGTCTGCGTGACGGCGGTGCTGGCCGATCCGGCCGCCGATGGCGTGGCCGTCGCCGACGCTGCCAGCGCCGACGTTGCGGACGGCGAAGAGGATAGGCCGCTACTCGATGCGGGCGTGAGCAGTGCATTTCCCGCCGCAGGCGCGGCTCCCGCGCCCGCGCCGGAGGACGAGCCGGCGGTGTTCGACACCGGCGCCGCCGAGGAGCTGCCGCTCGCGGAAGACTGGATGTAGAGGCTGCTCAGGTCCCACGGGCCGCGCTGATAGCGTGGATCGGCCTCGAGGATGACATGGTACTGATTGATCTGCGTGTAGAGCGTGTTGATCTGCCGCTGACCGAAGGCGTCGTACAGCGTGTTGTCGATTTCCTCCGGAGTGATGCCGAAGCGCGACGCCGTCGCGCGGTCGATCACGAGCTGGGTCTCGAGACCGTCGAGCTGCTGGTCCGTCACCACATCCGCGAGCTGCGGCAGCTGCTTGAATCGCTCGAGGGCCTTCCGCGCCACCGCGTCGAGCTCGTCCTGGTTGGAATCCTCGATCGTGTATTGGTACTGCGTCCGGCTCACGCGGTCGTCGACCGTGAGATCCTGCACGGGCTGCATGTAGAGCGTGATGCCCGCAACTCGAGCAAGCCGCGGCTTCAGCCGGTTGATCACCTGCATCGCGGAGACACCGCGCTCGGCGAGCGGCTTGAGGGTGATATCGATGCGCCCGCTGTTGAGCGTGGTATTGGTGCCGTCGGCGCCGATGAACGAAGACACGCTCTGCACCGCCGGGTCGGCGAGCAGCACGTGCGCCAGGGCCTGCTGCTTCTCCGCCATCGAATCGAAGGACGTGGAGCCCGGCGCCTGCGAGATGCCCTGGATGATCCCCGTGTCCTGCACCGGGAAGAAGCCCTTGGGCGTGACGACATAGAGCGCGCCCGTCAGCACGACGATCAAGGTCGCGGCGAGGAACGTCGCCCGCCGGTGCCGGAGCACGCTTTGCAGCGTCCGCCCGTAGAAGGCGATGATCCGCTCGAGAATACGCTGCGAGGTCCGGTTGAAGCGGCCCTGCTCCTCCTCCGCAACGCGGCGCAGCAAGCGCGCCGACATCATCGGGGTGAGCGTGAGCGACACGAACGCCGAGAGCAGGATCGTCACGGCGAGCGTCACGGCAAATTGGCTGAAGAGCCGCCCGGCGATGTTGGTCATGAAGAGCAGAGGGATCAGAACGGCGATCAGGGAGACCGTCAAGGAGAGGATCGTGAAGCCGATCTGCTCCGCGCCCTTGAGC